>NZ_JAVRHI010000540.1:0-29898 GCF_034105845.1 Streptomyces sp. CRN 30
CCCGCAGCCGGCGCAGGGCCGGGTCGCGCCGTACGGCGAGCTGCTCCGCGCGGGAGGCGGCCTCCCGGGCGGTGTCGACGGCCGTGCGGAGCGCGGCGCGGGTGTCGTCCCAGCCGGCGAGCCAGCTCTCCGCCTCGGTGAGGACGTCGTCGTCGGCGCGTTCGTCGCGGTCGCGTGCGGTGCGCTCCTCGATGAGTGCGGCGAGGCGCTGTTCGGCGCGGCGGGCCGACTCCAGGCGGCCCAGTTCCTCGGCGGCGCGGCGGGCGGCGGCGGCGAGTCCGGCGGCGTCGGCCTCCGCGTGAGGGGCGGGCAACCGGGCACGCCCGCGGGACTCGGCGGCGGCCGCCCGCCGGTGCTCGGCCTCGGCGGCCTCCCGCAGCTCCAGCGCGGGGGCGACCGTCTCCGCCTTGCGGGCCCGCTCCATGCGCTCCTGGTCCGCGCGGTACTCACCGGTCCGCTCGGCGAGCCGCGCCGCCCGCGCCCTCGCCTCGGCGAACCGGCGCTGCAACCGGTCGCGTTCCCGTACGTCGGCGAAGTCGCGCTCGGCGGCGGTCTGGGCGGCCTCGGCGGCGGTGAGGCGGCAGCGGGCGATCGTGGCCTGCTCCCGTACGGTGCTGCGGGCGACGGCTGCGGCACTCAGCACGGCCTCGGCGAGTCCGGGTTCCCCGGGGGCGGGTTCCGGCAGTTCCATGGCGTCGCCCGCGGCCTGCTGCATGCGGTGGGCGTCGGCCAGCAGCGCGGTGTCGCCGTCGCGGACCCGGGTCTCGGCGGCACGGCGCCGCTCGGCGAGGCGCTTCTCGACCTCGGCGAACCGGTGGGTGTCGAACAGCCGGCCGAGGAGCTTGCCGCGCGCCTCGGCGTCGGCGCGCAGGAACCGCGCGAAGTCGCCCTGCGGCAGGAGCACGACCTGGCAGAACTGTTCGCGGCTCATGCCGAGGAGCTGGGTGATCTCCTCGCCGACCTCCTGGTGGGAGCGGCTGAGGTCGCGCCAGGTGCCGGTGCCGGCGTCGTACTCGCGCAGCCAGGTCTGGGCCTTGTCGACGGTGGTGCCGGAGCCGCGTTTCTTGGGCCGCTCCCAGGGCGGCTGCCGGGTGATCTCCAGGTGACGTCCGGCGACGGTGAGGTCGAGCCGGACCTCGGTGCGGACGGCCGCGTCGGCGTGGTCGCTGCGCAGGGCGGTGCCCTGGCCGCTCTGCCGGGCGCCGGGGACGGAGCCGTACAGGGCGTAGCACACGGCGTCCAGGACGGAGGTCTTGCCGGCGCCGGTGGGGCCGTGCAGCAGGAAGAGACCGGCCGTCGACAGGGCGTCGAAGTCGACGCTCTGTGCTCCGCCGAAGGGTCCGAAGGCGGTGATGTCGAGGCGGTGCAGTCTCACCGGGCCACCTCGCGGAGGGTCTCGTCGGCGCGGACGGCGTCGAACGCGTCGCGCAGCACGGCCTGTTCGCGGGCGTCCGGTCCGGCGCCGCGGACGTGGGCGACGAAGTCCTCCGCGATCTGCTGGTCGGTGCGGCCGGCGAGGCGGCGGGCGTAGGACACGTCGGGGTCGTCCGGGGCGCGTTCGGGGTCGAAGACGAGGTGGAGCGTGTACGGGAAGCGCTCGGTGAGCCGGGCCATGGGGTCGGCGGGGCGGACCGGGTCGGTGAGCGTCGCCTCGACCCACGCCTCCTCGTGCGGGGTCAGCGCCGGGTCGGCGAGCAGGTCCTCCAGCTCGCCCCGCAGTCTGGCCAGCGGGCGCGGCACCGGGCAGTCGATCCGCTCGGCGGTGACCGCGCCGTCGGCGCCGAGGTCGATCAGCCAGGTGCTCTTGCGGTGGGTGGCCTCGGAGAAGGAGTACGGCAGCGGGGAGCCGGAGTAGCGGACGCGGTCGGTGAGGGTCTGGGAGCCGTGGAGGTGGCCGAGTGCCACGTAGTCGACGCCGTCGAAGACACCGGCGGGGACGGCGGCGACACCGCCGACGGTGATGTCCCGCTCGCTGTCGCTGGGTTCGCCGCCGGTGACGAAGGCGTGCGCGAGGACGACGGAGCGGGTGCCGGGCGGGCGGGTGGCGAGGTCGGCGCGGACCCGGTCCATGGCGGCGGCGAGCACGGCCTCGTGTCCGGCCCGGTCGACCCCGAACTCGTCCTTGACGAGGGCGGGTTCGAGGTACGGCAGGCCGTAGAAGGCGACCTCGCCGTGCTCGTCGGCGAGGACGACGGGGGTGCCGCAGTCGGCGGGGGCGGTGCGCAGGTGGATGCCGGCGCGGTCGATGAGCCCCGCGCCCACGCCCAGGCGCCGCGCGGAGTCGTGGTTGCCGGAGATCATCACCGTGGGGACGCCGAGGGCGGCGAGGCGGTGCAGGGCGTCGTCGAAGAGCTCGACCGCGGCGAGCGGCGGCACGGCACGGTCGTACACGTCCCCCGACACGACCACGGCGTCGACGTCGCGCTCGCGCACGGTGTCGACGAGGTGACCGATGAACCCGGCCTGGGCGCCGAGCATGTTCACCCGGTGGAACGCCCGGCCGAGGTGCCAGTCGGAGGTGTGCAGCAGTCTCATGCCTCCCGAGATTAACGGCCGGGTCTGACAGCCCGGCCGGTTGCTCCCGTTCCGCCTGGCCACACCAGCCCGTTAAGCGTGACTAGTCCGTTTCATCCCCCATGCGGCTCTCACGCGTCGCCGTACGCCTCGCCGCCCGTCTCGAACCCGGCCGTCCCCGCGGTGGCGTCCGCGAGCCAGGCGCGGAAGGCGGGCACGTCGGCGTCCGGCAGCGCGATCTCGATGGTGACGGCCTCCGCGTAGCGCACGTCGCGGACCTCGCGTCCGGTAGCGCGCAGGTCGTTCTGGAGCCGGCCGGCCCGCTGGTGGTCGACGGTCACGGTGGCGAGCCGGAACCGCCGCCGGGTGCGGGTGCCCACGGCGTCCAGCGCCTCGCCGACCGCGCCGCCGTAGGCCCGGATGAGCCCTCCGGCGCCGAGCTTGACACCGCCGTAGTAGCGGGTGACGACGGCGACGACATAGCGCATCTCGCGGCGCAGCAGCATCTGGAGCATGGGCAGCCCGGCGGTGCCGCCGGGTTCGCCGTCGTCGCTCGCGCGCTGCACGGAGGCGTCGGCGCCGACGACGTAGGCCCAGCAGTTGTGGGTGGCGTCGGCGTGCTCCTCGCGCACCGCCGCGACGAAGTCCTGGGCCTCCCGCTCGGTGGCGGCCGGGGCGAGGGCGCACAGGAAACGGGAGCGGTTGATCTCGGTCTCGTGCGTGCCCGCGCGGGCGACGGTGCGGTACTCGTCCTGCATCGGGCCAGCCTATGCGGTCACCGGCGGGCGCCCCTGGGCACGGTCACCGAGGTCAGCAGCGCCGACCCCGGTCCCAGCTCTCCCCAGTCGGCACCACGCCACTCCAGTACGGCGAGGGCGGAGGTGGGGAACTTCACCCCGATCCGTTCCAGCGCGTCGCCGCTGCCACCGCCCGCGAGCAGCAGCACCAGCTCCTCCAGTCCGGGGTTGTGCCCGACGACCAGCAGGGCGCGGATCTCGTCGGACACCGCGCGGACCACGTCGAGCAGCCCGGCCGCGTCCGCGCCGTACAGCCGTCCCTCGTGGCGGACCGGGGGCGGCGCGTCCCACTGCGCCGAGGCCAGCTCCCAGGTCGCACGCGCGCGCAGCGCCGTCGAGCACAGCACGAGGTCCGGCAGGTGCCCGGCCCCGGCGAGGACCCGCCCGGCGGCCGGGGCGTCCCGTCGGCCCCGCGCGGCGAGCGGACGATCGTGGTCGGCCACACCCTCGGGCCAGGCGGACTTGGCGTGCCGCAGCACCACCAGGCGACGCTCTTCACTCTTCACGAAACCCCCAGATCACGGACGCGGTCGAGGCCGAGAAACCGGCGGCGCAGGCGTACGTCTCGAAGCGGGCACCGCCGAGCGCCGGCACGCCCTCGGCCTCGACACGCACGACCCGCCCCCTCCGCACCCGGGCGAGTCCCCGCGGCACAGGGGCGACGGGGACAGGGTGTCCTGGCCGGTCGTCGGTAAGGCGGGGCACGCAGCGAGCTTAAAACCCTTGCGCCCCTTGGCGAAGGTCATGACGCACGCCTGTGCGCCCGGCCTTCTTCCCGGCTTCATCGGCTGACATGATCAGCACAGTCCAGGGCGATTCTCGAGTGGGGTGGATGTATGCCCGTCAACCGTTGGTGGAGCGGAGATCCGAGCGAGCGGTACTGGTTGGAGATCACCAATCGCGACGACATCGGCACCAATCTGCTGGCACCCCAACTCAATGACCGGGGCGAGGACTACTGGTCCTACTCACTGGTCCGGCAAGTACGGCCCGGCGACCTAGTGCTGCACTGGGACAAGAACCACGGTCCCGGGGTGGTGGGCTACTCGCATGTCGTGGGCGAGCCGTTCGCATCGACCATCACCTGGCAGAGCCGGGGTACCTACGGCCGCCGGCGCGGTGACGCCACCCCTGAGCCGGAGCCTGCCTGGGAAGCACGCCTCGGGGGATACCGCCGTCTTGAACACCCGGTCACTCAAACCCGTCTGCGTGAGATCGAACCGCGTCTGCGGGTGCTGCGGGACCAGCTGGCGGAGGCACTCGGAACGCCGCTCTATTTCCCGTTCGTCTTCTCGGACCGGCGGCCCCTCCGCGCGGCGCAGGGATATCTCACCAAGGTTCCGCGAGCGTGTGTGGAGGAACTGCCCGAGCTGCTGGAACTGCGTCAGACAGCGATCTCCGAACCCGATGAAGGCGAGGCCGCCGCGCCGGACCCCACCGAGGCGCCGTCGTCGTCACCGCGCCGCGCCGCGTCCACCGGGTTCGCCCGGCAGCGCGACGCCCGTAGACGCAGGGCGGTCGAGCGACACGCCATGGACATGGTGATGAGTCACTACCGGGGGCTCGGTTACGACGTCGAGGACGTGGGCGACCATTCACCCTGGGACATCACCGTGTGCAAGGACGGCGTCGAGTCCCACATCGAGGTGAAGGGCAGCACGCTCACGCGCGCGGCGATCAATCTCACCGACGGAGAGGTCCGCCACGCGGAGAGCGTCCCGACGCGTCTCATAGTGATAGACCAGATCGAACTCGACAGCGGCCTCCGCTGCCACGGCGGGCGGTGGCGGACGTGGGCCGACTGGGTGCCGGGACGGGAGGAGCTCGTCCCCACCGCGTACAGCTACCCCCTTCCGGGAGGCGGGTTCAAAGGTCCTCCTCCCGCCTCGTGACCCTTGTGCCCGCCGTGTCGGGAGGTGTCCACACTGCCCAGCCACAGCAGGTCGCGGGCCCGGGTCATGGCCACGAAGAGCTGGCTCCGGAGGAGCTCCGCGCGCTCCGCCGTGACGTCAGCGGCGTCTGCTGGGGCTCCGAGCGGCCCCGTGGCCAGACCTCCGTCGTGATCGGGCAGATACACCCGTTTGAACTCCAGGCCCTTGGCCCGGCGATAGCTGCCGAGCTTGACCGCGTCGACGGGACGGCCGTCGTAGTGTTCCAACAGGCACACGGGGATACCCGCCCCCTGGATCAGTCGCCGGTAGCGGTCGATCGCACGCTTGGAGGAACAGAGCACCGCGGTATCGGCAAGGAGTGACGCCGGAACGTCACGCAGCGCGCTCAGCAGTGCGTCATCGTGCTCGGTGGTAGTGGGCGCGCAGACACGCGTCACGCGACCGTCGTGGTAGGCCAGGTCGACCTCGCGGCGGCCCGGCGTCCGCCGGCCGTCGATATCCTCGAAGGAGTCACCGGACACCACGGTGAGCGCGGCCCTCAGAATCGCCTCGCCGTTGCGGTAGTTGACCCCCAGCACCTGTCCACGGTCGCCACGAATGTCGATACCGGCATCGGACAGCCGGAAGCCACCCGGGTAGACCGCCTGCTGGCCGTCGCCGATCAGCAGCAGGCCGTTGGGCACGTCGCCGACGAGTGCGTGCAGCAGGCGCACGCCGACCAGTGTCAGGTCCTGCACCTCGTCCACGATGACGGCCGCGTACGGGCTCTGCTCAGTACGTCGCTCCGCCTCCGCGAGCGCCAGGGAAAGCACGTCGTTGAAGTCGTGAACGCCGCGCTCGGCGAGACGCGCCGCATAGTCCTCGCACAGAGCCCACACCGCCTGCCTGTGCGGCCGTCGGAGGCTCACCCGCCGCCGACGTCGGTTCACCGCGGCATACTCCTCGAAGGACGTGATGCCGCGGCCCTTAATGACGTAATCGATCTCTTCCCGCCAGTAGCCGGAATCGGCTGTCAGCGCGGCCAGGCCACCGGCCCGCCCGACGTGTTTCCAGGCAAGGCTGAAGGCGGTCTCGGCCTTGCCCCCGTGCAGACTCACCGGAATGCCGCGGTCGCGCAGGTACTCGTGCGCCCACGCGTGCAGGCTGCGGCATTCGATCCGGTCGGCCACGGCGGGTGCCATGTCCCGGAGGAAGGTGGACTGCACACGCGGCAGGTTGTTGGCGTAGGTGACGTACAGGATCCGGCCTGCGGTACGTCGGGCCAGATGGACCGCGCGATGCAGACCGACCACGGTCTTGCCCGTACCGGCCGGGCCGCTGATCCGTGCGGGTCCCGACCAGTCGCGGCGTACGAGTGCCACCTGGTCGGGATGGAGGAAGGTCATCCATTGCTCGACCGGAGCCCGCAGTGCCTCGCGGAGAGCCGCCTGGCGGAGGCCGTCCAGGTCGAAGAGGCCGTCCGCCGCTTCTTCGCCGACCGGTGGACGCGGTTGCGGG
Organism: Streptomyces sp. CRN 30; assembly: GCF_034105845.1. Lineage (NCBI taxonomy): Bacteria > Bacillati > Actinomycetota > Actinomycetes > Kitasatosporales > Streptomycetaceae > Streptomyces > Streptomyces sp. CRN 30. The sequence continues at coordinate 6,701 of NZ_JAVRHI010000540.1, forward strand.
AAGGTCTGCCGCATGATGCTGGGGCCGTCGTACTCGGGGAAGACGCGCTCCAGATGGTCGGCCAGGGCGCGCACGGACTCCACGCCCAGCCGGCGGCGCTCGGACAGCAGCGCCGGTCCGGCCTCACGCTCTCCCAGGAGCCGGATCCTGCCGAGGGCCGCGTCGAGGCGGTGACCGGCGAAGACCATGAGCGGATGGACCGCCACCGGGGACATCCCCAGCGACGCGACGGCCGATTCCGCCGCTCTCGTCACAGCCAGGAGCTTGACCGCATGCGCGTCACGGGACGAGCCGCCGGCGGTCAGCCTGCCGTCCACGATCTCCGGCGCGGTACGCCAATTCTTCACATCGACGACGAACACTCCGCCGGGACCGACCAGAAGCATGTCCACATTGGCCGAGCGGGTCCCCGGCCACCTGCGGTCGACCAGTAGCCGCCAGCCGCGGGCCGTCAAAAGCAGCAGTTGGGCCGCCACGCGTCGTTCGCCCTCGTCGGCGGCCTCCCACTGCCGCGCACGCTGCCGTGCCGCCTGCCACTGCTCGCGCAGCTCTCGCTCCTGCCGCCGCGCGTCCTGTGCCTGCCGAGACGCCGATCCGCCCACTGTACGCACCGCCCCCTTGTACGCAGAGTAGCGATCATAGGGTGGTCGGCAACCCCGAGGGCAGACCGCCTGACCTGGTGCATGTCCGCGTGTACTCGGCGCCGACCCGCCGCGGCAGGGAATCGCGTCCCGGTCCAGGACGTTCTCGCTGGAAAGTACGGCGAGCTAACGGAGGCGACACCATGTACGGCGACACCGAGACTGTACGCAGGATCCTCACCGGCCACGGCGACACCTGGGCCGTAGTGGGCCTGTCCGCCAATCAGCAGCGTGCCGCCTACGGGGTGGCGTCCGTCCTGCAGCGCTTCGGCAAGCGGATCGTTCCCGTGCACCCGAAGGCCGAGACGGTCCACGGCGAGCAGGGGTACGCCTCCCTCGCGGACATCCCGTTCGACGTGGACGTCGTCGACGTCTTCGTCAACAGCGATCTGGCCGGAGCCGTCGCCGACGAAGCAGTGGCCAAGGGGGCGAAGGCAGTGTGGTTCCAGCTCGGGGTGGTCGACGAGGCGGCGTACGAGCGGACCCGGACCGCCGGTCTCGACATGGTCATGGACCGCTGCCCCGCGATCGAGATACCGCAGCTGGGCTGAGTCGCGGACGCTCCGGGCGGGACACCGCCACGGCCCGGTGGGGGCCCGTAGGATCAGCACCAGGGGTCAATACAGTTCAACGGGGGCATAGTTGGAACTTACGTCCATCGGTGCGCGGCTGGCCTCGGCCGCCGTCGGTCCACTCGTCAAGAAGCTCTTCGTCGCCGAAAGCCCCGGAGCCGGCCTCGTGGACAAGCCGGTCCGCCTCTCCGGCTACGTTTCCTTCAAGGGCGAGAAGCGCACGCTGACCGAGGCCGATGTGGGTGATCTCGCCGGGAAACTCGTCAAGCAGGCCCTGCGAGCAGGCGAACGGCCCATCGCGGCCGACGAGCAGCAGGCCGTCACCGACGCCCTTGCCACCACATTGCGCGCCCTCGGCGAACTCACGGTCACCGACCTCGACGCCGTCCGCCTCGGCCATCAGGAGTTCGCCCGGGTCCTGCGGCGCGCCGCCGGCTCCCCGGAACGCCACCTGTCCGCCGACGGAACGTACTTCTACGGGAGTCTGCTGGACACAGCCTGTCTGCACATCCTGCACTTCTTCACCCAGCGCTCGACGTTCATCGCCCATGCTCTGGTCGAGCAGGCGCGGACGCTCGACGAGCTGGTCGGCAAGGTGGACGAGCTGATCCGCCGCAACCCTCTACCCGGCGGTGAGGACGCCGCTTTCGAGCAGCAGTACCTCGCCCACATGACGAAGAAGCACGGCAAGCTGACGATCTACGGCATCGATCTGAACAACTCTCCGCGGCGGTGGCCTCTGGACGTGGCCTACTTGAGCCTTCAGGCGTCGGCCTCCTGGTACGAGCGGCTGATGATCGAGCTGAAGGACTTCCGCAGCCCGGCCCTTGCCTCCGTGGAGCGGGCCGCGCACTTCCTGGCGGCGGGTGGAGCGGAGGGGCCCGCAGTGGATCACGCGGCGTCCGAGTCGGCGTCAGTTCCTCTGTCCCATGACGTGCTCCGGTCCACGTACGACACCATCAGGCGCGGCCTGGCGAACGAGTCCAGTGACCTCATCAGGCTGAAGGTCCATGCCGACCTCGAAGGCCGGGCCGAGTGGAACCTGTCCACTCCCCAGCCCGCGGACCGCGCCCTCGCCACCAGCCACCGCGTGCTGCTGCGCGGCGAGGCCGGATCGGGCAAGACGACGCTGATCCAGTGGCTGGCGGTCACCGCCGCTTGCCAGGACCTTCCCGACGGCGCAGAGTACCTGTACGACCGCGTCCCCTTCGTCCTCCCCCTGCGCACCTTGACACGGAACGGCAGTCCCCTGCCCTCCCCCAAGCACTTCCTGGCCGCCACCGGCTGTCCCCTCGACGGCGTCCAGCCCCAGGGCTGGGAGAACAGAGTGCTCGTCGCGGGACGCGGACTGATCCTCATCGACGGCATCGACGAGATACCCGACCGCGAACGCGAGCGCACCAGGAAGTGGCTGCGGGAGCTCATCGAGACCTACGACGGCGACAACCGCTGGCTCGTCACCTCCCGTCCGGCCGCCGTGCACCGGGACTGGCTCGCCGAGGAGGACTTCACCGAACTCAGCCTCTCCGCCATGGACTCCGCCAGCATCGCCACGTTCATCCGGCGCTGGCACCACGCGGCACGCACCGGCGGTGCGGACGACACCGACCTCGAGCGGTACGAGACCCAACTGCTCACGGCCGTCCGCACCGAACCCGGCCTCGCCCGGCTGGCGACGAATCCACTGATGTGCGGGCTGATCTGCGCCCTGCACCGGGACCGCCGCGGTTATCTCCCGCACGGCCGTAAGGGTCTCTACGAGGCCACGCTGTCGATGCTGCTGAGCCGCCGTGACAGAGAGCGCGACATGGAGGGTCCCGAACTCGCCGAGGACCCTCAGCTCGACGTGCTCCAGCGGCTCGCCTACTGGCTGATCAAGAACGGCCGCACCGAGATGGACCGGGCACGCGCCGAGCAGATCGTCGGTCGGGCCCTGCCCGCGGTCCCCGAGGTGGCCGCTCTGGGGGACGCGTCAGCAGTCTTCGACCACTTCCTGCAGCGCAGCGGCCTGCTCCGCGAGCCGACACCCGACTCCGTGGACTTCGTCCACCGCACCTTCCAGGATTTTCTGGGTGCCCGGGCAGCACTTGAGGAGGGCGACTTCGGACTGCTCAGCGAGCACGCGGCCGACGACCAGTGGGAGGACGTCATCCGGATGGCGGTCGCCCTCGCCCGGGCCCGTGAACGCGTGACGATCTTCGATGCGCTCCTCCTGAGAGGCGACCGGGCCGTCGACAAGGGCGTCCAGGCCAGGATCTACCTGCTCGCCGCCGCCTGTCTGGAACACGCCACGGCCCTCGATCCCGCGGTCCGCGAGGCCGTGGAACAGCGCACGGCGACTCTGATTCCGCCGACCGGCCACGAGGAGGCGCGGGCTCTCGCCGATGTCGGTCCATTGATCCTTCATCTCCTCCCGGGTCCGGAGGAAGTGCCCGATCACGCGGCCGCCGTCAACGTGGTCACCGCGGCGTCGCACATCACATCCGACGCCGCGCTGAGCTTCTTGTCCCGCTACACCCGCTATCCCTTCACTCCGGTGCTCTCCGAGCTGCTGTGGGCCTGGTCCCGCTTCGACACGGAACAGTTCGCGGAAGAGATCGTCGCGCGTATGGACCCGACGGACCTGACCTTCCCGGTCCGGTCCGATGAGCAGCTCCACCAGCTGAGCCGCCTCGATGTCCAGGTCGATGACCTGGATGTCAGGGGCAACGTGTCCCTGGAGGCCCTGGCCACTTGCACCGCCCGGCACGAACTGACGTCCCTTTTTCTGTCCAACGACGAGATCACTGACCTCGCGTTCCTCTCCGGGCAGTCACGGCTGCAGTCGGTCAATCTGAACTTCTGCTCCAGACTGACCGATCTCTCCGCCCTGCGCGGCCTTCCCATCGACACCCTGAGCATCAGTACCGATCGCGCCGACCTGGATCTGAGCACGCTGTCGTGCTTGTCCCGCCTGGAGCGGCTCGGCCTCCACGGACCCGACGAGCTGCGCTGGAGCCCGGCGGATCTGCCGCAGCAGGCCCCTCTGCTCTCACTCGGGGTGTCAGGGGCGACCCGGCCCGCAGCGGGAGGGATCCGGGGCATCGGCGTTTTCACCGACCTGACAAGCCTGAGGCTCAACGACCCGTCGAGCCCGGCTTCCGCGCAGGAGTGGGAGGAACTCTGCGGTCTTCCCCGGCTCACCGATCTCACCGCGACCGCCGCGTGCCTGGAGACGCTCCCACCGGGTGCGGTCCTCGACGGCGTCTCCTTCCTCCGTCTCCTCGGAGGAAAGGGTGAACGCGTCGTGCAAGCGGCGGTGCACCGGCTGCCCGGAGCCTTCCCGGCGCTGGACTACTGCGAGTTCCACGGGGACATGACCGCGGAGGGGGACATCGACCTCGCACCACTGGCCGGGCTGCCGGCCCTGCGCAACGTCGTGGTCGCGGTCGCGGCCGACCGTGTGCGGGGGCTCGACGCCCTGCCCGAGTCGGTGTCCGTCACTCTGTTGTCGTGAGGTCGGCACCGCCCGGATACCGCGGTCACGAACGCCGTCCAACCCGTTTCCGACTGTTCCCACGCCCGCCATAATGCCCGGATGACCCCAGCCTCCCCCGCCTCCGAGCGCTTCCCGGTCGTCGTCGTGGGGGCCGGGCCCGCCGGGCTCGTTCTCGGCAGTGTGCTGCGGGACGCGGGGGTCGGGTGTCTGGTGCTGGAGAGCGAGACGCGGGAGTTCATCGAGCGGCGGCCCCGGGCCGGGGTCATCGAGGAGTGGGTGGTGCGCGGGCTCGAACGTCGGGGGCTCGCGCGCGGGTTGCTGGAGCGGGCGCAGCGGCACGGTGAGTGCGAGTTCCGGTTCGGCGGCGAGCGGTTCCGGTTCCGGTACGGCGAGCTGACCGGGCTCCACCACTGGGTGTATCCGCAGCAGTTCCTCGTCACGGACCTGGTGCGGGAGTACGCGGACGTGCGGGGCGGCGCCATCCGGTTCGGTGTGCGGGACGTGCGGCTCGACGGGATGGACTCGGAGCGGCCCTCGGTGTCGTACACCGATCCGGGGACGGGTGAGCGGCCGACCGTGGAGTGCGCGTTCGTCGCCGGGTGCGACGGTGCTCGTGGGGTGACGCGGGCCGCGATGCCCGCGGACCGGGTGCGGACCGCCCGGCTCGACTACGGCATCGGCTGGCTGGCGCTGCTCGCCGAGGCGCCGCAGTCGGCGGACTGCGTGGTGTTCGGGATGCATCCGCGCGGTTTCGCCGGCCACATGCAGCGCAGTACCGACGTCACGCGCTACTACCTCCAGTGTCCGCCGGGCGACGACCCGGAGGCTTGGTCGCACCGTCGGGTCTGGGCGGAGCTGCGGGAGCGGCTCGCGGCCGGGGGCGCGCCGCCGCTGAACGAGGGCCGGCTGATCGAGAAGCGCGTCCTCGACATGCACAACTACGTCGTGGAGCCGATGGCCGCCGGGCGGCTGTTCCTCGCCGGGGACGCCGCCCATCTCACCGCGCCGATCGCCGCCAAGGGCATGAACCTCGCCCTGCACGACGCCTTCCTGCTCGGGGAGGGGCTGGTCGCGCGGTTGACGAAGGGCGACGGGGACGGGCTGTCCGCCTACTCGGCGACATGTCTGCGGCGGGTCTGGGACTACCAGGAGTTCTCGCAGTGGCTCTCCGAGGTGTACCACGGCACCGCCTCCGGTGATCCCTACCGCGCGGGCACGACCCTGGCACGGCTGCGGCGCCTGTTCGACTCGCCCGTCGCGGCGGCGGCCTTCGCCGAGCAGTACCTGGGGGCGCGGACCGTCGCCTGACCGGGGCTCAGACAGTGACGCCCAGTCCGTCCAGGACGACCGCCCCGGGCAGTTCCGCGAACGCCTTGCCCGGCACCAGCAGCTTGCCGCGCCGCCGTCCGCTGCCGACCAGGACGTACGGCAGGTCGACGACGGCCGCGTCCACCAGCAGCGGCCACTCCGCGGGGAGGCCGACCGGGGTGATCCCGCCGTACTCCATACCGGTCAGGCCCGTGGCGGTGTCCATCGGCGCGAACGACGCTTTGCGGGCGCCCAGACGGCGCCGGACCACGCCGTTGACGTCGACGCGGGTGGTCGACAGCACCAGGCAGGCGGCGAGGGACGTCCCGCCGGCCCGCTTGCCGGAGACGACCACGCAGTTGGCGGACTGCTCCAGCAGGTCACGGCCGTAGTGCTCGACGAAGGTCGCGGTGTCGGCCCACTCCGGGTCGGTGTCGACGTAGAGGATCTGCTCGGCGGGTACGCCGCCCCGCCAGTGGCGTACCGCGTCGGCGACCGGGGCGGTCAGTTCGTCGAGGCAGTCCGGGGCGGGCGTGGCGTGGTCGAAGTCTCCGATGGGTGGCTGCATGCCCGCACGGTAACAAGGGCTCAGCGCACGAACGGTACGGAGACGGCCATGACCATCTCCATCGGCACGTCACCGGTGTTGGCGTACGTGTGCGGGGTGTCGGCCTCGAAGGACGCGCTCGCCCCGGCCGGTACGCGGTGCTCCGCGCCGTCCACGGTGAGGGTCAGCTCCCCCGCCGTGACGTGCACCAGCTCGACCGTGCCCTCGGGGTGCGGGTCGGACGGGCTGGCCTGCCCCGGCATGAGCCGCCAGTCCCACATCTCCAGCGGGCCGGACGCCTCCGTACCGGCGAGCAGCCGGTTGTAGCTGCCCTCCTCGGTGTGCCAGAGCCGTACCGCCTGCTCGGCCGAGACGATCCGGACCCTGGGGCCCTGTTCGTAGTCGAGCAGGGTGGTGATGCTGACCCCCAGCGCGTCGCCGATCTTGACGACGGTGCCCAGGCTCGGGTTGGTGCGGGCCTGCTCGATCTGGATGAGCATGCCGCGGCTGACCCCGGCGCGTCCGGCGAGGGCGTCCAGGGTGTACCCGCGCTCGGTGCGCCAGCGCTTGACGTTGCGCGCGAGGGACTGGGTCAGCAGGTCGAGGTCCGACACGTTCCGTCCACTGTTCTCGGCCGGCCCACATGACGGCCGTCCATTATTTTGGCTAGTGCGGTACAGCTTACTGAACTACGGTCGGCTGTACCCGATCGTCCATCGCACTGTACTGCGAGGCGGTACGCCCATGACAGCGCTGTTCGCACTGGCCACGAGCCTGCTGTGGGGGCTGGCCGACTTCGGCGGCGGGGCCCTCACGCGGCGGATGTCCGCGCTGACGGTGGTGGTCGTCTCGCAGACGGTCGCGGCGGTCGTGCTCGGCGCGGTGGTGACCGGCACCGGGGCGTGGGGCGAGGCGGCGCCGCGGCTGTGGTTCGCCGTGGCCGCCGGGGTCGCCGGGCCGGTGGGGATGTTCGCCTTCTACCGCGCGCTGGCGCTCGGCCCGATGGGCGTCGTCTCACCGCTGGGGTCGGTCGGCGCGGTCGTTCCCGTCGCCGTCGGAGTGGTGCTCGGCGAACGCCCCGGGCCGCTCCGGCTGGCCGGTGCGGTCGTCGCCGCGGCCGGGGTCGTCCTGGCGTGCGGCGCGCGGGGTGACGGCGCGCACGGCGCGCCCGTGCGGCGGCAGGCGGTCCTGCTCGCCCTGGTCGCGGCGGGCGCCTTCGGGACGGTGATGACCCTGATCGCCGAGGCGTCGGTCACGCTCCCCGGTCTGTTCCTCGCCCTGTTCGCGCAGCGCGTCACCAACGTCGTCGTCGGCGTCCCGGCACTGGCCGCGTCGGTGCGGCGCGGGACGCCCGCCCTGCCGGCGGAGGGCTTCCCGTGGCGGTCGCTGCCGGCGCTCGCCCTGGTCGGCCTGGCCGACGTCGGCGCCAACGGCACCTACGCGCTGGCCGCTTCGCGCGGTCCGGTCGTGGTCGCCGCCGTGCTCGCCTCCCTCTGCCCGGTGGTGACGGCGATCGTCGCGCGCGTGGCGCTGCGGGAACGGCTGCGCGGGGTGCAGGCGGCGGGGGCGGGGGTCGCCCTGGCGGGCACGGTACTGCTGGCGGCGGGGTGACGCCCACGCCGGCCTCAAGGGCCCGGTGCCGGCTCAAGGACGCGGTGCCGACCTCAAGGACCCGGTGTCGGCCTCAGGGACCCGGTGTCGGGCTCAGGGCTCCGTGTCCAGCCGTGCCAGTCGTGCCGCCGTCTCCTCGTCCAGGCCGGACAGCGCGCTCAGCTGCTGTGGGGTGACGCCGTCGGGGATCGGCTTCGGCGCCGGGGTCCGCAGCGGTGGCTGCCAGCCGTCGTCGGGGGTCCAGCGCCGTACGACACGGGCGGGCGCCCCAGCCACCACCGCGTGGTCGGGGACCGTGCCCCGGACGACCGCGCCGGCCGCCACCACCACGTTCCGGCCGATCCGCGCGCCGGGCAGGATCACCGCGCCGGTGCCGATCCAGCAGCCGGGGCCTATCTCGACCGGCTCCATGCGGGGCCACTGCTTGCCGATCGGCTGGTGCGGATCGTCGTAGGAGTGGTTCGTGGACGTGACGTAGACGTACGGGCCGAAGTAGCAGTCGCTGCCGATGGTGACCGTGGTGTCGGCGATCACGTGGCTGCCCCGGCCGAGGACGACGCCGTCGCCGATGCGCAGGATCGGCTCCGGGCCGAGGTCGAGGTCGGGCATCAGACCGGCCGTCAGCGTGACCCGCTCGCCGATGATGCAGTACGAGCCGACGTGGATCCACGGTTCGCCGAAGACCGTGCCGAGCGGGAACGCCAGCCGGGTGTGCGGGCCGAGCGCGCCGAACCGGAACCGCCCGGGGTGCTCCGCCGTGACCGATCCGGTGCGCTGCAACCAGGCCCAGCCCGCGTGGACGGCGCGCTGCGCGAGCCTGCGGCGCCTGGAGGGTCGGGGGTTCTCGGGCTTCGGCACCCGCTCACGGTACTCAGGGTGCCGTGCGGGTACCGGTGGGGCGGGCTGTGATCTTCGCCCCACCCGGCCCCGGCCCGCTGGGCTACCGTGCCGGTGACACAAGGACGGACCGGAGGCGGCAATGACGCACAGGGCACTGATCACGGGCATCGGCGGCAGGGAGCCCGAGGTGGACGCGGAGGCGTTCGTCGCACCGACCGCCTCGGTCGTCGGGGACGTGCGCGTGGCCGCGGGGGCGAGCGTCTGGTACGGCGCGGTGCTGCGCGGCGACGTCGAGCGGATCACGGTCGGGGCGAGCAGCAACGTCCAGGACAACTGCACGCTCCACGCCGACCCCGGCTTTCCCGTCACCATCGGGGAGCGGGTCTCCGTGGGGCACAACGCCGTGGTGCACGGGGCGCGTGTCGAGGACGACTGTCTGATCGGCATGGGCGCGACGGTGCTGAACGGTGCCGTGATCGGCGCCGGGTCGCTCGTCGCCGCGCAGGCGCTGGTGCCGCAGGGGATGGAGGTGCCGCCGGGGTCGCTGGTGGCGGGGGTGCCGGCGAAGGTCCGGCGGGAGCTGAGCCAGGAGGAACGGGAGGGGTTGACCCTCAACGGCACGTTGTACGCCGAGCTGGCGAAGACTCACCGGGCGGAGGTCGGGGAGTGACGCAGGGCGCGGACCGCGGGTGCGTCATGGTCGCTCGCCCAGTTTCCCGCGCCCCTTCCCGCGCCCCTTCGGGGGCGCTCCCTACTCGGCGGCGGCGACGGGTTCCGCGGGCTCCGGGGACTGCGCCTTCTTCGCCTTCCGCCTCAGGATCAGCATCGACGTCGCGCCGATGAGGACCGCGGCCACCAGGCCCAGCCAGGAGAAGCGCTTCAGCCAGGACTCGGCCACGACGCCCACGTAGTAGATGACGGCCGTGGTGCCGCCCGCCCAGACGATGCCGCCGAGGACGTTGGCGATCAGGAACTTCCAGTACGGCATCCGCAGGACACCGGCGAGCGGTCCCGCGAAGATGCGGAGCAGGGCGACGAAGCGGCCGAAGAACACCGCCCACATGCCCCACTTCGTGAAGGACCGCTCGGCGGTGGCGACATGGCCCTCGCTGAAGTGCCGGGGGAACTTCCGGCCCAGCCACGCGAGCAGCGGCCGGCCGCCCCTGCGGCCGATCGCGTAGCCGATGGAGTCGCCGACCACCGCGCCGACGGTGGCGCAGACACCGAGGACGACCGGGTCGATGCCGCCGTGCTGGGACGACAGCAGTGCCGCCGACACCAGGATGATCTCGCCGGGCAGCGGGATACCCAGGCTCTCCAGACCGATGACCAGTCCCACCACGGCGTAGACGGCGACCGCGGGCACCGTGTCGAGCCACTCCTGGACGTGCACTGCCGGCTCCTGACGTTTCGCTCCTGCTGTCCAGGGAAGCCTACTTGGTCACACGCGAGCCCCCACCTCCCCTGTCGTCCGCAGCCGCAGATCCGCCGACGACGCCCCGACCCACACCACCCGCCGGCCGGTGCCGAGCGCCCAGTCGTGACGGTCCGCGTCCCAGTGGGAGAGGGTCCGGGCGGCGACGCGCACGGTGATCTCGCGCCGCTCCCCCGCCCGCAGAGTCAGCCGCCGGTACCCGGCCAGCACCCGTACGGGCTGGTCGAGGCCGAGTCCGGGCGCGGGTCCGACGTAGACCTGCGGCACCGTCACACCCGCGCGGGTGCCGGTGTTGCGGACGGTGAAGGAGACGTCGAGGCCGCCGTCGCGCACCGGCCGGACCGCCGGGTCCGTGAAGGCGAAGGTGGTGTACGACAGTCCGTGCCCGAAGGGGAAGAGCGGGCGCTCACCCCGCTCGTCGTACCAGCGGTGGCCGATGTGGACGCCCTCGGAGTAGCGCTCCACACCGTTCACGCCCGGGTAGCGGGCGGGGTCCGCGGCGACCGGGTGCCGGGTGTCGGCGGCCGGGAAGGTCTGGGTGAGCCGGCCGCCGGGGTCGGTCTCGCCGTAGAGGACGGCGGCGGTGGCGGCGGCTCCTTCCTGGCCGGGGTAGTACATCTGCAGGACGGCGCCGGTCGTCGCGAGCCACGGCATCGACACCGCCGACGACGTGTTCAGCACGACGGTGACACGGGGGTTGGCCCGGGTCACCGCCGCGATCAGCCGGTCCTGGCCGCCCGGCAGGGCGAGGGTGGCGCGGTCCTGTCCCTCGGTCGCGTCCTCGTAGGCGAAGAGCACCACGTCGTCGGCGGCGCGGGCGGCCCGTACGGCCTCGGCGACGTCCGCCGCGCGGCTCGCCCCGGTGATGCGCCGCAGCCGGAACGACTGGCCGGCCTCCCCGCCCCGTGCGGTGATCCGCAGCCGGTGCCGGCCCGCGGCGAGCCGCAGCGTCCGGCGGCGTACGGCGAGACCGTCGGGCGCGCGGGTGAGCAGGCCGCCGGGGAAGTACTCCTGGTAGCCGGGCGCGAGCGGGAAGAGGTCCTCGTCGCCGAGGCGGACCTCGGGGCGGCGCGTGGGCTCGGCCGAGCAGTGCAGCAGGAGGGTCCAGTCGTCGTCCTCGGCGACGGTGAGGGTGCCGTCGTAGGTCCAGGTCTCGCCCGGTGCGACGTGCCGGTCCTCGGTGTCCAGGGCGGGGCTGAGCGCGCCGGCGGGGAGGCTCTTGCCGTGGATGTCCTCGCCGAGCGCGTACGTGACGCGCGCCGCGCGGGCCCCGATGGTGTCGAGGGGGCGGGCGGCGCGGTCGGGGACGACGTGGGCGCTGCCCCCGCCGCCGACCAGGGGCCGGGCGCCGGTGGGGCCGATCACCGCGACGTGCCGGCCGGGGGCCAGCGGCAGGGTGCCGGATGCGTTGCGCAGCAGTACGGCGCCCGCCTCGGCCACCTCGCGGGCCACGGCGGCACCGGCCGCGGCGTCGCGTGCCGGGCGGGCCGGCGGCTCGGCGTCGAGCAGGCCGAAGCGGTCCATGACGGTCAGGACGCGGCGTACGGCCCGGTCGACGTGGGCCTCGGGCACGGTGCCGTCCGCGACGGCCGCCAGCAGGGCGTCGCCGTAGTGCTTGCCGTCCGGCATCTCCAGGTCGAGTCCGGCGGCGAGGGCGGCGGCGGTGGAGTGGGTGGCGGACCAGTCGCTCATGACCGGGCCGTCGAAGCCCCAGCGTTCCCGCAGGACGCCGGTGAGCAGGGCGGTGTGCTCACCGGCGTGGGTGCCGCCGACCTTGTTGTAGGCGGCCATCACCGCGCCGGTGCCGGCGTCGACGGCGGCTTCGAAGGCGGGCAGGTACACCTCGTGCAGGGTGCGTTCGTCGACGCGGACGTCGACCGTCTCGCGGTCCTTCTCCTGGTTGTTGAGGGCGAAGTGCTTGACGGTGGCGATCAGTCCCTCGCCCTGGATGCCCGCGATCTCGGCGGCGACCAGGTCGGCGGAGAGCAGCGGGTCCTCGGCGAACGTCTCGAAGTTCCGGCCCGCGTACGGGGTGCGGATCAGGTTGACCATCGGGGAGAGCAGCACGTCCTGGCCGAGGGCACGGCCCTCGCGGCCGATGACCTGTCCGTAGCGCCGGGCCAGGTCGGGGGCGAAGGCGGAGGCCAGCAGGACCGGGGCGGGCAGCGCCGTGGCGTGCGCGGTGACCCGGACACCGGCCGGGCCGTCGGCCAGCCGCAGCGCGGGGACGCCGAGCCGGGGCACGCCGGGGACGTGGCCGGCCTGGCCGAGCGGGGCGGGGTCGGGCGCCCCGTGCAGCAGGGAGACCTTCTCGGCGAGGGTGAGCCGGGCGAGGAGCCGCTCGACGCGGGCACGGGCGGCCGGGTCGGGAACGCCGTCCACCGGACCGGGGCGATGAGGGCCGGTGCCCGCCGGGCCGGTGCGAAGAGGACCGGTGCCCGCCGGGCCGGGGCGGGTGGCGGCGTCCGCCCGGCCGCCGTGGTCGCCGGCGACGCCCGCGACCGTCGCCGTCGCCATGGTCGCGGCACCGGTCAGCAGGCGCAGGACGGACCGCCGGGAGGCGTCGGTGCCGGGCCCGGCCGGTCGTTCACGAGGTGTCTCTGTCGGTGTCTGCACGCAGGCACTATGCGGGAGCGCGCGCCCGGCGGTCCGCCCGCCGGTCCGGCGCGGCGCGAAGCCGCCCGCAATGAGTTACAGCCCGGTCGGCACCGGGACCCACAGCTCGCTCCGAGGCGGCACTCGGCCGGTTCCCATCCGGCCGCGCCAGCATGGGCCGCATGATCGCCTCCCCCACTCCGACCACGCCCGGGTCCGCTCCCGGGCCCGTCCGCGCCGTGCGCAAGGCGGTCGTGCCGGCCGCCGGGCTCGGCACGCGGTTCCTGCCCGCGACGAAGGCCACCCCCAAGGAGATGCTGCCGGTCGTCGACAAACCCGCCATCCAGTACGTCGTCGAGGAGGCCGCCGCGGCCGGGCTCGACGACGTACTGATGGTCACCGGACGCCACAAGCGGGCTATCGAGGACCATTTCGATCACGCTCTCGAACTGGAGCAGACCCTCGCGGCCAAGGGCGACACCGTCCGTCTGGACGCGGTGCGCGACCCGGCGCGGCTGGCCGACATCCACCACATCCGGCAGGGCGACCCGCTGGGCCTCGGCCACGCGGTGCTGTGCGCGCGTCGGCACGTCGGCGACCAGCCGTTCGCCGTGCTGCTCGGCGACGACCTGATCGACCCGCGCGAGTCCCTGCTCAGCCGGATGCTGGACGTGCGCGACCGGCGGGGCGGGAGCGTCGTGGCGCTGATGGAGGTCGAGCCGGACCAGGTCCACCTGTACGGCTGCGCGGCCGTCGAGCCCACCGGCGAGGACGGTGTCGTCCGCGTCACCGGCCTGGTGGAGAAGCCGTCGCCGGAGCAGGCGCCGAGCCGGTACGCGGTGATCGGCCGCTACGTCCTCGACCCGGCCGTCTTCGGCGTCCTGGAGCGTACGGGGCCGGGGCGCGGCGGCGAGATCCAGCTCACCGACGCCCTGGGGACCCTCGCCGAGGGCGGCACGGTGCACGGCGTCGTCTTCGCCGGCCTGCGCTACGACACCGGGGACAAGGCCGACTACCTGCGCACGGTGGTCCGGATGGCCTGCGACCGGACCGACCTGGGACCGGGGTTCAGGTCGTGGCTGCGGGAGTTCGTGACGGGGCTGAGCGAGGCGGACGGTCCGGACGGGGCGACCGAGACGGACGGTCCGGACAGGGCCGCCGAGGCGGACGGTCCGGACGAGGCGGGGACGGCGGACGAACACCTCGCCGCCTGACCCGCTGCTCCCTCTCCCTCCTCCGGCTCCGGCTGGTCCGATGACGGAGGGCCCGGCCAGGCACCACCCGGCCGGGCCCTCGCCCCTTCCGTCCCGCGCCCTCAGCCGTTGGGCCGCAGCGTCCAGGTCACCGTCATCTCGCCGGTCACGGCGCCGTCCTCGCGCTCGATGGCGACGCTCACCGGGAACTCGGGGCGGCGGCCCTCGTCCAGTTCCGCGACCACCTCGGCGGCGGGCCGGCCGAGCGTCGCCGTTGCCTTCACCGGGCCGAGCGCGATCTTCTTGAACGCGATCTCGGCGTTGACGGGAAGCGGCACGGCCCGCGACAGCTGGTCGCCGAAGGCGGCCAGGACGATCGCCCCGCTGGCCGACTCGCCCAGGGTGAACATGGCCCCGGCGTGCGGCCCGCCGACGTGGTTGCGGTACTCGCTCTGGTCCGGGAGGGCCAGCACGGCCTTCTCGGGACCGGTCTCCAGATACTCCAGGTTCAGGGTCCGCACCATCGGCACCGTGGCGGCGAGCAACTCGCCGATCGACATCTGGTCTGCGCTCATGACCCTTAGGTTACCCATGGGTAGCTTCGGGGGCCAGAGGCTGTGGGACCCGGCTCAGCCGATCCCGAACGCCCCCTCCGGCGGCTCGGGCGACGGCACCGCGTCCGCGTCCCGTACCGGCCGGGCGTCCCCGGCGAAGGCGCGCAGGGCCGCACCGTGCTCCACCCGCGCCGGGAAGGCGTCGGCGGCCGTGCGCCGGGCCAGCGCGGCGGTGTCCAGCGGGCGGTGGGAGGCGACGAGCACCGCGTTGCCGAACCGGCGTCCGCGCAGCATCCCCGGCTCGGCGATCAGGACCAGCTCCGCGAAGAGCGTGCCGAGGGTGGCGAGCTGGGAGCGGAGGAAGGCGAACGGCGCGGCGTCGGCGAGGTTGGCCAGGTAGACGCCGTCGGCCCGCAGCACCCGCGCCGCCTCGCGGACGTACTCCACGGAGGTCAGGTGCGCGGGCACGCGGGAGCCGCCGAAGACGTCGGCGACCAGGACGTCGGCCGAGCCGGCGGGGGCGGCGGCCAGCCAGTC
The DNA here is from genome assembly GCF_034105845.1 of Streptomyces sp. CRN 30. Taxonomy (NCBI): domain Bacteria; kingdom Bacillati; phylum Actinomycetota; class Actinomycetes; order Kitasatosporales; family Streptomycetaceae; genus Streptomyces; species Streptomyces sp. CRN 30. The sequence continues at coordinate 22,012 of NZ_JAVRHI010000540.1, forward strand.
GCGGGCGTCGGCGGCGTGCGGGGAGACGTCGGCGTCCGCGGGGAGCGGCAGATGCCCGGTGACCAGTTCCAGCAGGCCGTGGTCGAACTCGACCACGTCCTGCCGGGAACCGGGCCGGGTCGCGGCGAGGTAGCGGGGCAGGGTGAGCGCGCCGCCGCCGAGGTGCACCGCGTCGAGCGGGCGCCCCGGCTCCGCGACGGTGTCCAGGACGTGCCCGAGCCGCCGCGCGTACTCGAACTCCAGGTGCTCGGGCGCGTCCAGGTCGACGTAGGACTGCGGGGCCCCGTCCACGGTCAGCAGCCAGGCCCGCTCCCGGTCGACGTCGGGCATGAGCTTGGCGGTGCCGTGATCGGTGACGCGGGTGACGGGTATGGGCTCGTTCACCGCCCCATTGTGCCCGCACCCGCCCCGCGCCCCCGTGCCGAAAGCTCACTCCACGGTGGTCACCGTGCCCGCCCCCACCGTCCGGCCGCCCTCGCGGATCGCGAAGCCGAGGCCCGGCTCCAGCGGCACGTCCCGGCCCAGCGAGACGGCCATGGTGACCGTCTCGCCGGGCCGCGCGACGGCCGTCCCGCCCAGGTCGACGTCCCCGACGACGTCCGCCGTGCGGATGTAGAACTGCGGCCGGTACCCGGTGGACAGCGGCGTCGCGCGTCCGCCCTCCCGCGCGGAGAGCACGTACACCCGCGCGGTGAAGGACCGGCGCGGCACGACGCTCCCCGGTACGGCCACCACGTGACCGCGGCGGACCGCGTCGCGGGCGACGCCACGCAGCAGCAGCGCGACGTTGTCCCCGGCCTGCGCCTCCTCCATGGGCTTGCCGAAGGTCTCCAGGCCGGTGACGACGGTCTCGACGGACGCGCCGAGGACCTCGACGCGGTCGCCGATCCGCACCGTGCCGCGTTCGACGGCGCCGGTGACGACGGTGCCGCGCCCGGTGATGGTGAGGACGTTCTCCACCGGCATCAGGAAGGGCGCGTCCAGGTACCGCTCGGGCATCGGCACATAGGTGTCCACCGCGTCGAGCAGCGCCTCCACGGACGCCGTCCAGCGCGGGTCGCCCTGGAGCGCCTTGAGCCCGGAGACCCGTACGACGGGGGCGGTGTCGCCGCCGTAGCCGTGCGCGGTGAGCAGCTCGCGGACCTCCAGTTCGACCAGGTCGGTGAGTACCGTGTCCTCACCGTCATCGACGGCGTCGGCCTTGTTGAGGGCGACGACGATGTGGTCGACGCCCACCTGCCGGGCGAGCAGCACGTGTTCGGCGGTCTGCGGCATGATCCCGTCCAGCGCGGAGACGACGAGGATCGCCCCGTCCAGCTGGGCGGCGCCGGTGACCATGTTCTTGACGTAGTCGGCGTGGCCGGGCATGTCGACGTGCGCGTAGTGGCGGGTGTCGGTCTCGTACTCGACGTGCGCGATGTTGATGGTGATGCCGCGGGCGGCCTCCTCGGGGGCCCGGTCGATGCGGTCGAACGGCACGAACGCCGCGCCGCCGCGCTCGGCGAGGACCTTGGTGATGGCGGCGGTCAGGGTGGTCTTGCCGTGGTCGACATGGCCCATGGTGCCGATGTTGAGGTGCGGTTTGGTGCGGACGTACGCCGTCTTGGACATGACGATGCCTCGAAGTGTCGTGAGGAGAGGAGTCTCGTGCGCGAGGAAGGTCTCGTGAGCGAGAGGGGGACCCCGGTGACCCACCGACCCTCCCCCTGCGGGGTCCGCCGGGCGATCCGGGGAGGGTCAGCTTCGGGCGCCGTCGACCGTGACGGTCGGCGGGGCGATGACGGCAGCCTTCACGGCATCCGCAGCGGCTGCGGATGCGTCGAGGTGGAAGGCGTACCGGAACATGACGCCGATCATCGCCGACGCTTCGTCCCACGTCGAATGGTTTTTTATGGCACGGGAGTTCGATCGTGAACGGTTGTGCGCGACGATTGTCTTTGCCCGCCTGTGACAGTCGTGAGACGGACCATACGGCGATCACACACATTTGTCGGTTAGTGTCACCGGATGCTCGATGCCACCACCCGCTCTGGGGGCACCGCCACGGCCTCTCCCCGGGCCGCAGCCGGCACCGCCGGTCCGGCCGTTCCGGCCGCGCCGACGGGAATCACCGCGCGTGCGGCGAGAATCCTCCTCTCCCCGTGGTCCCGGCTGTCCCTCCTCGTCCTCCTGCTCGCCTCGGCCGCCTCGGCGGTCCTGCTGTTCCAGCCGCAGAAACTGCTGGTGCACGGCTGGCCACCCCAACTCGGCGGCGCCGCGGCGGCACTGGCGTACGCGGTCGCGTACGGCCTGTGCACCGTCGCCTTCGTGCCCCGGCCCCTGCTGAACCTGGCGGCGGGCGCCCTCTTCGGCTCACAGCTCGGCCTCGGCTCGGCGCTGGCCGGCACGGTGCTCGGCGCCGGGCTCGCCTTCTGCCTGGGCCGTATCCTCGGCCAGGAGGCGCTGCGCCCGCTGCTGCGCGGCAAGTGGCTGAAGGCCGCCGACGGGCAGCTCAGCCGGCACGGCTTCCGGTCGATGCTGGTGGCCAGGCTCTTCCCCGGCGTGCCGTTCGCCGCGGCCAACTACTGCGCCGCGATCTCCCGGATGGGCCTGCCCTCGTTCCTGCTCGCGACGGCGCTGGGCTCGATCCCGAACACCGCCGCGTACGCGGTCGCCGGGGCCCGTGCCGCCACGCCCACCTCCCCCGCCTTCCTGATCGCGCTGGCCTGCATCGCCCTGCCCGGTCTGGCCGGCGCGGTGGTGGCCTGGCGCAAGCGGAAGCAACTGCGGGCCCGCTGACCGGGCCGGGTCCGGCGCGGCCCGCGCCCGCCCCTGTTCCTGTCCCTTCACCGAGGGGCGCTACGCTGCCCCTCGGCACGCCCGATCCTGATCAACACAAGCGTCGGCTCGGTGCGTCCCGTCGCCCGTTCCACGATCGGCACTTGGACTCCGTTACCTCATGTCTTGGTTTGAATCCCTCATCCTCGGACTCGTCCAGGGGCTGACCGAGTTTCTTCCCGTCTCCTCCAGCGCGCACCTGCGGCTGACGGCGGCGTTCTCCGGCTGGCACGACCCGGGCGCGGCCTTCACGGCGATCACGCAGATCGGCACCGAGGCCGCGGTGCTGATCTACTTCCGCAAGGACATCACGGCGATCATCTCGACGTGGAGCCGGTCTCTGGTCGACAAGGAGCTGCGCAAGGACGCCAACGCCCGGATGGGCTGGCTGGTGATCGTCGGCTCGATCCCGATCGGCGTGCTCGGCCTGACCCTGAAGGACCAGATCGAGGGGCCCTTCCGCGACCTGCGGGTCACCGCGACCATGCTGGTCGTGATCGGCATCGTGATCGGTGTCGCGGACCGGCTGGCGGCGCGCGACGAGAGCGGCGGCCGGCACCGGGTCGCCAAGCAGCGCAAGGAACTGACGGACCTCGGCGTCAAGGACGGCCTGATCTACGGCCTCTGCCAGGCCGCGGCGCTCATCCCGGGCGTCTCCCGCTCGGGCGCGACGATCAGCGGCGGCCTCTTCATGGGCTACCGGCGCGAGGCCGCGGCCCGCTACTCGTTCCTGCTCGCGGTGCCGGCCGTGCTCGCGTCGGGCGCGTTCGAGCTGAAGGACGCCCTGGAGAGCGACCATGTCGCCTGGGGCCCGACGCTCTTCGCGACGGTGATCGCGTTCGTGGTCGGATATGCCGTGATCGCATGGTTCATGAAGTACATCTCCACCAAGAGCTTCATGCCGTTCGTCTACTACCGGGTCGCCCTCGGCATCGTGATCATCGTCCTGGTCTTCATGGGCGTGCTGAGCCCGGACGCGGGCGAGCCGGCGCACTGACCCCGGCTGTCTTATTGACCCCGGCTGTCTTATGTGTAGCCGTCCGGTAGCGCACTGTCAGTGCTTGCGCCTAGGCTTGTGGCATGTCCCCCGAAGTCCCGAACCGCGGTTCAGCGCGCTCCGCCGCTGAGTTGAACGAGCGGATCCGCGCGCTGTGGCGTCGCGCGGGCGGGTCGCTGACGGTCCAGGAGCGCGCCGAGTACGAGCTGCTCGTGGTGGAGTGGGCCGCGGCCGCCCGGGGTGAGGTGATCGAGGCGGCCTGACCGGGCCGCCTCAGCGTCCGCCCGCCACCCGCAGTACCGTCCCCGTCGTGTACGAGGCGTCCGGCGAGAGCAGCCACGCGATGGCCGCGGCGATCTCCTCGGCCCGGCCCGCGCGGCGCAGCGGAATGCCCGGCGCCATCCGCCGGACCCGGTCCGGGGCGCCCATCGCGGCGTGCATGTCGGTGTCGACCAGGCCGGGGGCGACCGCGTTGACGCGGATGCCGTCCTCGCCCAGTTCCTTGGAGAGACCGACCGTCAGCGCGTCGACACCGGCCTTGCTGGCGGCGTAGTGCACGTACTCCCCCGGGCTGCCGAGGGTCGCGGCCCCCGAGGAGACGTTGACGATCGCGCCGCCGCCACGGGCGGACATCAACCGGGCCGCGCGCCGCGAACAGAGCAGGGTGCCCAGCAGGTTGACGTCGAGGACCCGGCGCAGGTCGGCGGTGCGGGCGTCCGCCAGCCGGCCGAGCGGGCCGGTCACCGCCGCGTTGTTCACCAGTCCCGTCACCGGCCCGAGCCGCGTCTCGGCCTCGTCGAAGAGCCGCTCGACGTCCGCCTCCGCCGATGTGTCCACCCGCACGGTGACGGCCCGGCCGCCGGCCGCGCGCACGCCGTCCGCCACCGACTCGGCGGCGGCACCGTCCCGTACGTACCCCACGACGAGGTCGTGTCCGTCGGCCGCCAGCCGCAGGCAGGTCGCCGCGCCGATCCCCCGGCTGCCGCCGGTGACCACGGTGAGGGGACGCGTCATCGGATCCTCCACTGATTGCTTCTGATCGATCATCGATCATTCTAGATGTCTCTTCGGTATGTCGGTATGTCTCTTCGGTGGAGGCACTGCGGTCGGTGTGATCGACTGAGGGGCCCGGCCGCGCACGAGCCGGGCGCCGCTGGGTAGGGAGCCGCTCATGAAGACGCTCGGTCACCGGCCGGCCTCCCCATTGCGGCGCTCACTCGTCGCCGTGGTCGTCGGCGCCCTGCCGGTTCTCGCCTTTCCCGCCCCGTCGCTGTGGTGGTGCGCCTGGTTCGCGCTGGTTCCCTGGCTGCTGCTGGTGCGCGCGGCGCCGACCGGGCGGCGTGCGGCGTACGACGGCTGGTGCGGCGGGTTCGGATTCATGCTGGCGATGCACCACTGGCTGCTGCCGAACCTGCACGTGTTCACGTTCGTCATCGCCGCGCTGCTCGGCGCGTTGTGGGCGCCGTGGGGGTGGCTCGTGCGGCGGCTGCTCGGCGTGACGCCGTCGGCGGGCCGGACGGCGGCAGCCCTCGTGGTCGTGCCGTCCGGATGGCTGGCGGTCGAACTGGTCCGCTCCTGGCAGGGGCTCGGCGGTCCCTGGGGGGTGCTCGGCGCCAGCCAGTGGCAGGTCGCGCCCGCGCTGCGGCTCGCGTCGGTCGGCGGGGTGTGGCTGGTCGGCTTCCTGATCGTCGCGGTGAACGTGGCGCTCAGCGTCCTTGTCGCCGTGACCGTCACCGTCACCGTCAGTAGGGAGCGCGGCGACCGGGGTGCCGCCACCGCGCGGCGGCTCACGCTGACCGCCGTGGCGGGCCTCGCCCTCGCGGCCGTCGCCGTCTCCGCGGCCTGGGTGTGGTCCCCGCGGCCCGCGGCCGGTGGTGACGGCGGCGCGGAACGGGTGCGGATCGGCGTCGTGCAGGCCGGTGCCGCGGCCGGTACCGGCAGCCCCGCGCGCCGCTTCGACCGCGAGGAGCGGCTGACCCGCGCCCTCGCCGGCCGTGGTGTCGACCTGGTCGTGTGGGGCGAGAGCAGCGTCGGCTTCGACCTCGGCGACCGCCCGGACCTGTCCCGGCGGCTCGCGGCGCTGGCGCGGGAGACCGGCGCGAGCGTCCTGGTCAACGTGGACGCGCGGCGCTCCGACCGGCCCGGCATCTACAAGAGTTCGGTACTGGTGGGCCCGGACGGGCCGTCCGGGCAGCGCTACGACAAGATGCGGCTCGTCCCGTTCGGCGAGTACGTCCCCGCCCGCTCGCTCCTCGGCTGGGCCACCTCCGTCGGCAAGGCGGCGGGCGAGGACCGCAGGCGGGGCACGGAGCAGGTGGTGATGGACGTGGGCGGCGGACTGCGCGTCGGCCCGATGGTCTGCTTCGAGAGCGCGTTCCCCGACATGAGCCGCCACCTCGCCGAGGACGGCGCCGAGGTGCTGCTCGCCCAGTCGTCGACGTCGACGTTCCAGGAGAGCTGGGCGCCGGAGCAGCACGCGTCGCTGGCCGCGCTGCGCGCCGCGGAGACCGGCCGCCCGATGGTGCACGCCACGCTGACGGGGGTCTCCGCCGTGTACGACGCGAGCGGCGCGCGGACCGGGCCGTGGCTCGGCACCGACACGAGCGGCGCCCGGGTGTACGAGGTGCCGCTCGCGCACGGCACGACGCCGTACGTCCGGTTCGGCGACTGGGTCCCGTACACGGCGCTGCTGGTCCTGCTCGTCTGGGGCGTGGCCGAGGGCGTGCGGACACTGCGGCTCAGGCGGCGTGTTCCCGGACCGCGCGTACCACCCGCTCGCACAGCTCATGGGTCGCCAGCGCGTCCCGGGCACTGAGCACCTCGCCCGCGCGGACGGCGTCGAGGAAGGTGAGGACGGCCTGCTCGATGCCGCGCTGCCGGGACACCGGCACCCAGTCGCCGCGCCGCCGCACGGTCGGCTGGCCCTTGTGGTCGATGACCTCGGCGAGGTTGACGACCTGCCGCTTGGTGTCCTGGCCGGAGACCTCCAGGATCTCCTCCGCGGAACCGCTGAGCCGGTTCATGACGCCGAGCGCGGTGAAACCGTCGCCGCCGAGCTGGAGCACGACGTGGTGGAGGAGGCCGTCGCGGACGCGGGCGCGCACGCTCACGTCGTCGATCTCGCCCGGGACGAGGAAGCGCAGGGTGTCGACGACGTGGATGAAGTCGTCGAGGATCATCGTGCGCGGTTCCTCGGGCAGCCCGGTGCGGTTCTTCTGCAGCAGGATCAGCTCGCGCGGATGCTCGGCGCACTGTGTGTAACCGGGGGCGTGGCGCCGGTTGAAGCCGACGGCCAGGCTCACGCCGCGTTCCTCGGCGAGGGCCACCAGCCGCTCGGAGTCGGCGAGTTCGTAGGCGAGGGGCTTGTCGACGTACGTCGGGACCCCGGCCCGCAGGAGCCGGGTGACGATCTCGGGGTGGACGTCGGTCGGGGCGTGCACGAACGCGGCGTCGAGGTCCTGGGCGAGCAGCGCGTCGAGGTCGGCGTGGCGCCGCTCCGGCGGTACACCCAGTTCGTCGGCGACGCGGGTGAGGGTCGCGGGCGTCCGGGTCTGCAGGTGCAGCTCGACACCGGGCCGGAAGGCGAGCACCGGGAGGTACGCCTTGCGCGCGATGTCGCCGAGTCCGATGCAGCCGACCTTCACGGGTGTTCTCCTAAGAATCTCCGGCGGGGGCGTCAGCATACGTGGGCGTCCGGCGTCACCCCCGGCCGTCCTGGGGACTCCGTACGGGGCCGGACGTCACCCGTGCGGGGCAACCTCCGCTTGTCCGTCCCCACGCGGCGCCGCGCAGCCAGCAGAGTGGCGCGGGTGCAGAGAACGACGACCACCGCAGCGCTCCTGGTGACCGTGGCTGTCTCGGCCGTGACCGGCTGTGTGACGGTCCCGCGTCCGCCCGCCCCGGGCCCGGCCGCGTCCGACGCCCGGACGTCCGCCCCGCATCCGGACGTCTCGCGGCGGCCCCGGGCCGTCGAGGCACCGGCCCGCGAGGCGCTGGAGATGATGGGTCCCTCCCGGCGGCCGGACCACGGTAAGCGGGCGCCTCGGCATCCGGCGCCGTCGGCCGCCGCGACG
>NZ_JAVRHI010000541.1:0-62313 GCF_034105845.1 Streptomyces sp. CRN 30
CGCGCCGGCCGTGCCGCGCCCGCAGGAGCAGCGCCACCAGCCCCGCGCCGATCCCGGCGGCGGCCGTGACCCCGACCGCGCCCGCGAGCGTCGCCGCCCCCGTCCGGCGGTCGCCCGTGGCCGCCGCCTCCGGTCCCGCCCCCGGCTCCGCCTCCGCCTTCCTGTCGGCACCGGGTGCCGGTGGTGACGCCGGAGCGGTCGGTGGCGCGGTCGGTGCCACGGGGCGCGGTGGTGGGAGCGAGGCCACCGCGTCGACGTGCCCGGCCGCCCGGAACCCCCAGTCGAGCAGGGAGCGGGCCTCCTCGTACACGGCGAGGCTGCCGCCGTCCTGGGGGTTCATCACCGTGACGACCAGGGTGCGTCCGTCCCTGCGGGCGGCGGCGACCAGCGTGTTGCCCGCGGCGCTGGTGTAGCCGTTCTTGATGCCGATCAGCCCCGGGTACCGGGCGACCCCGTCGCCGGTGAGGAGGCGGTTGGTGTTGCGGATGCCGTACGTCCGGCCGCCCGCCGGGAACTCGGCCTCGACCGTGGCGGCGTACCGCGCGAGCTCGGCCTCGCGCAGCCCGGCCCGGCCGAACACCGTGAGGTCGTACGCCGAGGAGACCTGGTCCGGTGCGTCGTAGCCGTCGGGGGAGACGACGTGGGTGTCGTGGGCGCCGAGCGCGCGGGCCCTGGCCTGCATCCGGGCGGCCGTGGCGCGCCAGCCGCCGGCCAGCTCGGCCAGCACGCGCACCGCGTCGTTGCCGGAGCTGAGGAAGACCCCCCGCCACAGGTCGGACACCCGATAGGTGTGGTGCTCCTGGACGCCGACCAGGCTGCTGCCGGGACCGATGTCCGCCAGCTCCTCCTCGGTGACGGTGTGCCGGAGGCCGGCGGGCAGGGCCGGCAGCACGGTCAGCGCGAACAGGATCTTGAGGGTGCTGGCGGGCGGCAGTCTGCGGTGCGCGTCGTGCGCGGCCAGCACCTCACCGGTGCCGGCGTCGGCCACCAGCCACGACAGTGCGGAGACGTCGTCCGGGACCTGCGGCGCCCCGGGCCGGGGCCGCACCCGTGTCCCGGACCCGCGAGGCGGCGGCTGCCGCTCCACAACCGTGAGTCCCGGCGCGCGCGGGTCCGCCACGGGGGAGGCCGCGACGGCGCCCGGTACGGCGCCCGTCGCTCCGATCACGCAGGTGACGGCGCAGGACACGGCGGCGCGGGCCGAGAATCCGATGGTCATGCCGCCAACGTAGGAACGCGCACCGCGCGCGTCCGGGTGCCGGGGCCGCGCGGGGGCGTCGAGCACTCGGATGCGCACTCGGATGCATCAAGACGTGCATCAAGACGTGCATCAGGGCGTGCGCCGGGTGGTGCATCGGGACACGCGTCAAGAACGGTGCGGCAGCGTGGGCGAGACCTGGCGCAGGAAGGCCGCGTTGTCCGGGGTGGCGCGCAGCCGCTCCAGCAGCGTCTCGAGGGACGCCCGGTCCTGGCCGTCCCGTGACCGCAGGGCGCGCCGCAGTCCGCGTACGGCCGCCGTCTCGCCCGCGGAGAGCAGCAGTTCCTCGCGGCGGGTGCCGGAGGGGACGATGTCGACGGCAGGGAAGAGGCGGCGCTCGGCGAGGGCGCGGTCCAGGCGGAGCTCCATGTTGCCCGTGCCCTTCAGCTCCTCGAAGAAGAAGTCGTCGGCGCGCGAGCCGGTCTCCACCAGCGCCGTGGCGAGGATGGTCAGCGAGCCGCCCTCCTCGGTGCGGCGCGCGGCACCGAAGAGCCGCTTGGGGCCGTGCAGCGCGGCCGCGTCGACGCCGCCGCTGAGGGTGCGGCCACCGGCGGCGGCCGCGTTGTTGTGGGCCCGGCACAGCCGGGTCAGCGAGTCCAGCAGGACGACGACGTCCTCGCCCTGCTCGACCAGGCGCTTGGCGCGTTCCACGACGAGTTCGGCGAGCGCGATGTGCTGCTTCGGAGTCTGGTCGAACGTCGAGGCGAAGACCTCCCCCCGGACGGAGCGCCGCATGTCCGTCACTTCCTCGGGGCGCTCGTCGAGCAGCACCACCATCAGCCGGCATGCGGGGTGGTTGCCGGCGACCGCGGCGGCCAGCTGCTGGAGCAGCACCGTCTTGCCCGTCTTCGGCGGTGCCACGATCAGTCCGCGCTGCCCCTTGCCGACGGGCGCGACGAGATCGACGAGCCGTCCGGCGACACCGCTCGCGGGATGTTCGAGACGGAGGCGTTCGTGCGGGTGCAGCGGTGTGAGGTCGTGGAAGTGCGGGCGGTGGCGCAGGTCTCCGGGCAGGCGCCCGTTGACCAGCGTGACCTCGGCGAGGGCGCGCCGGTCGCCGCGCAGGCCGTCCACGGTGTCGCCCTTGCGCAGGCCGTACCGGCGGACGAGCGCGGCGGGCACCTGGGGGTCGCCGGGGGAGGGCAGGCAGCCCTGGGTGCGCAGCAGCCCCTGGCCGCCCTGCGCGAGGTCGAGGACGCCGGAGACGGGGGCCGGGAGCCGCCGTGGAGTGGTGGGTGTTTCGAGGGTGGTGGTCATGGAGGGTGTCCTTTCGTGACTGCATGGACATGCGTGGACGAGCACAGGGGGGGGGAGGGGTCTGCCGGGAGGCGGAAGGGACACGCCTCGGAACGGCGGGGGGACACCGACGTCGTGATCACACGGTCGTGCGAGGTCGCGGTGTGACGACGTGACGCGGTGATGTGGGAGCCGTTACGCCTGGCCGGCCATCGGTGGCGGGCAGGTCGGAGAACGGGGGAGGAGCAACTGGCACCGGAGCCCGAGAGTGGGCGTGCGCGTGTGCTGGTCACATCGTAGCACGAAAGGAATCCGCGGTGGCGAAAGGCGTACCGGTTGAACTCCGGCCGCCCACGGGCCGTACAGGTGGGCGCGGACCCGGCCTCCCGAGCCGGTGCGCCGCGCCGCCACCGCGTTACCCATCGGAAGGACACTCGGGGTGTCGCTCTTCACGCGTCTCCGCCACTCACCCGCGCCGGACGAGGTGACCGCGGACAAGCCGGTCACGGACGATGACTCCGCCTCGCGCCGCCCGGCCCCGCGCCGTCTGCGCGCACTGCGCGGTCTGCGCGCCAAGTACCCCCGCGCCGCCCGTGTCCTGGCCCGGTCGGGCACCGTACTGGCCGTCGTCGCGGTGCTGTTCGCCCTGCTCATGCCGGGCAACGTCGCCTACTTTGAACCGAAGCAGTTCCTGCGGATCCCGGCCGAGGCGATCCTCGGCGCGGCCCTGCTGATGGTGCTACCGCGCCGACCGCGGCGGATCGCCGCCGTGGTCATGGGCGTCGGCCTCGCCCTGGTGGTGGCGCTGAAGCTGCTCGACATGGGGTTCCGCCAGTTCCTCGGGCGGGACTTCGACCCCGTGCTCGACTGGGGCCTGCTCGACGACGCCACGTCGTACCTTCAGGACACCGCCGGCCGGACGGGCGCGCTCGGCGCCGTGGTCGGGGCCGTGGTGCTGCTCCTGCTGCTGCTCGCCGGGCTGACGCTGGCGGTGCTCCGGATCGCCGGTCTCATGGCCCGCAACAGGCGGACCGCGGTACGGACGGTCGTCACCGCCGGCGCCGTGTGGATCACCTGCTCGGCGCTGGGGCTGCAGCTCCTCGGCACCACGCCGGTCGCCGCCAGGAACACCGTCGCCCTCGTGGAGGCGCGGGGGAAGGGGGTGCGGGCGGCGCTGCGGGACGAGGCCGCGTTCGCGAAGGAGGCGCGGAAAGATGCCTTCGCGGACGTACCGCCCGATCAGTTGCTCACCGCGCTGCGCGGCAAGGACGTCATCTTCGCCTTCGTCGAGAGTTACGGCCGCACCGCGATCGAGGACGAGGCCACCGCCCCCGGAGTCGGCGCGGTGCTCGACGCCGGCACCGAGAGCCTGCGCGAGGCCGGGTACTCCGCCCGCAGCGGCTGGCTCACCTCCGCCACGTACGGCGGCAGCAGCTGGCTCGGCCACTCCACCTTCCTGACGGGACTGTGGATCGACAACCAGAACCGCTACCGCACCGTCACCAACAGCGAGCGGCTCTCCCTCCCCGGAGCCTTCGCGCGCACGGGTGCCTGGCGCACGGTGGGCGTCATGCCGGGCGTGCAGAAGAACTGGCCCGAGGGCCGCTTCTACGGCTTCGACCGCGTCTACGACTCCCGCGACCTCGGTTACCGGGGGCCGAAGTTCAGCTGGTCGACCATGCCCGACCAGTACGCCCTCACCGCCTTCGAACGCCTGGAGCACGGCAGGGAGCAGGACAAGCCGCTGATGTCGCAGCTCATCCTCACCTCCAGCCACCAGCCGTGGGCCCCGCTGCCGAAGATGGTCGACTGGGCGGACGTCGGGGACGGCTCGGTGTACGAGGACATCGAGAAGGCGGGCAAGGACCCGGCGAAGGTCTTCTCCGACTCCACCGAGGTGAAGCAGGAGTACGGCGAGTCCATCCAGTACTCGATGCGCAGCCTCGTGGAGTACGTGGAGCGGTACGGCACCGACGACACCGTGCTCGTCGTCCTCGGCGACCACGAGCCCGTCGCGCGGGTCAGCGGCGACGACGGCGGCCGTGACGTGCCCATCAGCATCGTCGCCCACGACCCGGACGTCCTGGACCGGATCCAGGACTGGGGCTGGGCCGACGGTCTGACACCCGGCGAGGACACCCCGGTGTGGCGGATGGACGCCTTCCGGGACCGCTTCCTCACGGCGTACGGTCCGGGCCGGTGAGGACGGCCGCCGCCTCGACACCTGCCCTGCGGCGGTCCAGCGGTGCGGTTCAGCGGTTCAGCGCGAAGACGCCGAAGCCGAACCCCTGCGCCTTGACCGTGCCGTCGTCGAGGGCCACGCCCGAGGCCTCCAGCACCTCGCCGTCCCCCGCGCCGCTGCACCGTCCCCCCTCCGCCCACGGCCAGCGCGCCTCCTCCCGGCGCGGGTTGATCACCACCAGGTACCGTCCGCCCCGTACGTACACGAACGGCCGGCCCGGGTGGAGCACCTCCACCGAACCGCCGGGACCCAGCTCCGGGGTACCGGCGCGCAGGGCGATCAGACGGCGCACCAGATGGAGCAGCGAGGTGTCGTCGGCGCGCTGCGCGGCGACGGAGGGGCGGTTCGGGGACGGGTCGAGCGGCAGGTAGAAGCGGTCCGCGGGGGCCGTCGAGAACCCGGCGCCGGGGCTGTCGTCCCACTGCATGGGGGTGCGTGAGCCGGCCCGGTTGTACCGGGGGCCGAGGACGCTGCCCTCCTTGTCGGGCAGGCCGGGGACGTAGCGCATGCCGATCTCGTCGCCGTAGTAGATCGCCGGGAGGGTCGGCCAGGTCAGCTGGAACGCGAACGCGGCGGGGAGCTGCTCGGCGGACCGGGGACCGCAGTTGAGGCGGGAGAAGTCGTGGTTGGCGGTGGGCAGGGCGATGAACCCGCCGTCCCCGATGACGGCGGTCGCCTGCCGCCACGCCCGGAGGAAGGGTTCCGTCGAACCCTCCCCGCTCGCCCCGAAGAAGCAGTCGAGGGGAGGCCAGGTCTCCTTGACCGTGCCCGCGCCGTTGTTCCACAGCGAGCGCAGGGCGAGTCCGTCGGCGGGTCCGCCGGTCTGCAGGAAGAAGTCCGCGTGGAAGCCGGCCGGGATCGACACCTCCGGCTCGCCCCACTCCGACAGCAGCACCGCGTCCGGGTGCGCGGTGTCCAGCCAGTGCCGCAGCTCCGTCCACACGCGGGCGGTGCCGGCCCGGCCGGGGTCGTCCTTGACCAGGGAGGCGGCCATGTCGACACGGAACCCGGACACGCCCAGCCGCAGCCAGTGGTCCATGACCGTGCGCAGGGCCGCCCGGTTGGCGCGCGGCCCCTCGGCGTCCTCCGGCTGGCGCCAGGGCTCCGCGGGGTCCTCGCGCGCGTGACCGAAGTTGAGGGCGGGCTGGAAGCCGAAGAAGTTCGGCAGGTACGCACCCGGACGGGTGCCGGGGGAGGGGACGAAACCCTCCGGGCAGCCCTCGGGCGCCCAGATGTAACGGTGGTCGTCCGGGTCGTCGACGGCGGCGCGGAACCACGGGTGCTCGTCGGAGGTGTGGCCGGCGACGAGGTCGAGCAGGACCCGGATGCCGCGCCGGCCCGCCTCGTCGACCAGCCGGGCGAGGTCGTCCGCCGAGCCGTAGCGGGGCGCGGTGGTCAGGTAGTCGGCGACGTCGTACCCGGCGTCGCGGAACGGCGAGACGAAGCACGGATTGAGCCAGACGGCGGTGACGCCCAGCCACACCAGGTGGTCCAGGTGTTCCGTGATGCCGGCCAAGTCGCCGATGCCGTCGCCGTCGGAGTCGGCGAACGACTGCGGGTAGATCTGGTAGAAGACGGCGTCGGCCAGCCAGGCGGGGGCGGGACGGAACGAGGTCATGGAGCGACCATAGGCCGCCGCACCGGCGACGCGCTGCCTCCGGCGCTGCCTCTAGGCTGACGGGATGTTCACTCCGCAAGGTCCCGGCCTCCGTGAACTGGCCGTGCAGGCACTGTCGTCCGTCGAACGCGGCTACGACCTGCTCGCACCGAAGTTCGACCACACGCCGTTCCGCACACCCGACGACGTCCTGGACGCGGTGCGGGCGGCGCTCCCCGCGTGGGGGCCGTTCCGGCACGGGCTCGACCTGTGCTGCGGCACCGGTGCCGGGATGGAGGTGCTGCGCGAGGTGTGCCGGGAGAGCGTGACCGGGGTGGACATCAGCGCGGGAATGCTCGCGGTGGGAAGGGGGAAGTCAGCCCCGGGCGCGGCGGGACGGCCGGCGGGGGACACGGGGCCCCGTACCGCCTGGGTGCGCGGTGACGCCCTCGCCCTGCCCTTCGGGCCCGCCTTCGACCTGGTGGTGAGCTTCGGCGCGTTCGGGCACTTCCTGCCGCGGGACCTGCCCGCGCTGTTCGCGCAGGTCCACTCGGTGCTGCGGCCGGGCGGGCGGTTCGCGTTCCCGCTGCCCGCGCCCGCCCCGCCCGGATCCCGCGGGTACTGGGCCACGCTGGGTTTCGACGCGGCGATGCGCGTGCGCAACGCCGTGTGGCGCCCGCCGTTCGTCATGTACTACCGGCCGTTCCGGCTCGGGCTCGTGCGGCCGGAGCTGGAACGGGCCGGTTTCGACGTGGAGCTGTCCGCGCTGCCCGAGTTCGGACGCACGCACGACGGCGGCCCGCGGTGCCGGCTGGTCGTGGCGACCCGCCGGCCCTGACGGCGACCGCTACACGTGCGACGGCAGCCAGGCCAGCTTGGCCGCCTCCTGATAGGGGCCGCCGCCCTCGTGGTCGTTGAAGTCGTACACCTCGATGTGCTTGTCGTCGCCGGCCCAGGCGTTGAAGGCCGCGAACACCGTCGACGGCGGACACGTCTGGTCCTCCAGGGCCGCGGAGAACAGGGCCGGCGCCCGGCCGCGCGCGGCGAAGTGCACCCCGTCGAAGTAGGCGAGCGTGTGCCGCACCCGTTCGGTGCGGCCGCGGTGGGTCTTCAGGTAGTTGCCGATCTCGCGGTACGGATCACGGTTCGTCAGCGTCGTGGCGCGCGGGAAGTCGCACAGGAACGGCACGTCCGGGGCGACCGCGGCGAGGTCGGGCACCAGGCCGCCGGCCGCGAGGGCGAGGCCGCCGCCCTGGCTCGTGCCGATGACCGCGGTCCGCGCGGCGTCGGTCAGCGGATGGGAGCGGGCCGCCTCCACGGCGCGTACCGCGTCCGTGTACACGCGCCGGTAGTAGTACGTCTCCGGGTCCTCGATCCCGCGGGTCATGTAGCCGGGGTAGGCGGGTGCGCTGCCCACCGGGTCCGCGGTGTCACCGGCCGTCCAGCCGCTGCCCTGCCCGCGGGTGTCCATGACGAAGTGCGCGAAGCCCGCCGAGGCCCACAGCAGGTGGGTGTGCGGCAGGCCCCGGCCGCCGCCGTACCCGATGTACTCGACGACGGTGGGCAGCGGCGCGGTGGCCCCCGCCGGCAGGGTCAGCCAGCCCTTCACCGGGTGGCCGCCGTAGCCGGCGAAGGTGACGTCGTGGACCTCGACCGTGCGCAGGTGCGTCTCGACCGGCGCGAAGACGGCGTCGAGGTCGTGCTCACGGGCCTCCTGCAGCGTCTTCGTCCAGAAGGCGTCGAAGTCCCCGGGCTCGGTCGAAGCGCTTCGATAACCGCGGAGCTGGTCGAGGGGAAGATCGAACAGGGCCATGGATGAACACCTTCTGCGGTCCGTGGGTGCGAGCGATCACACCGTACGGTGCCCGGGCGCCCGCCGCCAGGGTCCCGCTCCGGCGGCTGCGGGCCCGCGTCCCCGGCCCGACCGCGCCCGGCCGGGGGACGTGGCACGGGTGCTCAGCCGAAGCGCTCGATGCGGATCCGGTCGACGGGCTGACCGGCCCCGACCAGGAGCCGTGCGGCGTGTTCGGCGAAGGAGTTGGAGCCGCACACGTAGGCCTCCCAGCCGCCGGGAGGCCCCTCGGCCAGGAGCGGCGCGACGTGGGCGGCCGTCAGACGGCCGACGGGCACACCCGCGGGGGCCCGCCGCGTGAACACGGGCGTCGTCTCCGGGCCGTACTCCCGCGCGTAGAGGAGGTCCTCGGGCGTCCGCGCGGACGCCAGCAGCCGCACCGGCACGGACAGGTTCCGCGCCCGGTGGTGCCGGACCATCGACATCAGCGGGACGACCCCGGAGCCGGCGCCGACGAGCAGCGCGGGCCGGTCGCCCGGCCAGGCGAAGAAGCCGCTGAGCGGGCCCCGCACCTCGATCCGGTCCCCGGCTGCGGCCACCGTGTGGAACCAGCCCGACACCTCGCCGTCCTCGACGTGGTCCAGGGTCAGTTCGATGTGCCCGCTGTCGTCGGGCGCGGACGCGATCGAGTAGTGGCGCTGGGCCACGTGGCCGTCCCCCGCGGTCAGCCGCAGCATCAGGTGCTGCCCGGGCAGGTGCCCCGGCCAGGCGGGCACGGCCAGCCGGAAAGTCGACGCGCGCGGCGTCTCGCGGCGGATCTCCGCGAGCGTCGCGGTCTGCCACACCGAGGCGGCCTGCTCGCTCACGGCGATCCGCCCGGGCACGGCGAAACGCGTCGGGGGAGTGAAGGGGGCCGGGGAGGCCGTGGTCTCAGTCACCGGCGTACCGCTGTTCTTCCCAGGGGTTGCCGCGTGCGTGGTAGCCGTTGCCCTCCCAGAAGCCGGGCTCGTCGTGGTCGAGGAGGTGCAGGCCCGCGATCCACTTCGGGCTCTTCCAGAAGTACAGGTGCGGCACCAGCAGCCGCGCGGGACCCCCGTGCTCGGCGGGCAGCGGCTTCCCGTCGTCGTACGTGAACGCGATCCACGCCCGCCCGCCCCGGAGGTCGGCGAGCGGCAGGTTCGCGGTGTACCCGGTGTGCGCGTACGCGACCGCGTGGGTGGCCGACGCGTCGGGCCGTACCGCGTCCAGGAAGACGTCCAGGGACACGCCCCCGAACCGCGTCCCGAACTTCGACCAGCCCGTCACGCAGTGGATGTCGCCCTCGTAGGCGGAGGCGGGCAGCGCGTGCGCCGCGTCCCAGTCCCAGGTGCGCTCCCCGGCCACCAGGCCGTCGATCCGGAACGTCCAGTCGCCGGGCGCCAGGTCCGGCGTCACCTCGGCGGACAGGACGGGCCAGTCGTCCCCGGCGTCGTACTGGCCGGGCGGCAGCCCCGGGTCGGGGACGCGCGGGCGCCCGGTGAAGCCTCGGGTGACGTGCATACGGTGCGGTGCCTCCAGGCCGGCCGTGCGGGAAGGCGCCGGCCGGGTGCGCGCCGGTGTCGGCGCTGGTCAGTGACTGCTCCTTCCCACCGTACGCGGCCGAGGACCGTGCTCCGTACCGCTGCCCTCCCCGTCGCACCCGCCGTCCGTGGTTCCTGCCGTCCGGCGTCCGTGATTCCCGTCATCTGTGATCATTGCGGTCTCGTGAACGCGCGGGCGGGGCGGGAACAACCGGCGGCCGGCCCTCCTTGTCGCTGGTGCGACCACATGCGATGACAGTGAAGGAGAGGGACACAGCCATGCCCAAGGCGTACGTCTTCACGCGGTACGGCGGCCCGGAGACCGAGGAGCTCGTCGAGCTGGAGCGGCCGGTCCCCGGCCCCGGACAGCTGCTCGTCGCGGTCCGCGCGGCCGGCGTCAACCCGGTCGACTGGAAACTGCGCACCGGTTACGTCCGCCCGGGCGAGAGCGCGCGCGAGTTCCCCGCCGTGTTCGGCAGCGAGGCCGCCGGTGTCGTCGAGGAGGTGGGCCCGGACGTCACCGGGTTCGCCGTCGGTGACGAGGTCTTCGGCAACCCGGTCGCCGGCGGGTACGCCGAGTACGCGCTGCTGCCCGTCGCGATCACCGCGCACAAGCCGGCCTCCGTCCCCTTCACGGACGCCGCGACCCTTCCCGTCGCGGCGGCCACCGCGTACGACGGCGTCCGTCAGCTGGACCTGCCGGCCGGGGCCACCCTGCTGGTCACGGGCGCGGGCGGCGGGGTCGGGGTGGCCGCCGCGCAGATCGCCCGCGCCTTCGGGGTGCGGGTCGTCGGGGTCGCGAGCACGGGCAAGAAGGACCTCGTCGAGTCGTTCGGCGCCGTGCACGTGCCCTCAGGCCCCGGCTTCCCGGAGCGGGTGCGGGCCGCGGCGCCCGACGGCGTGGACGCGGTGTACGACCTGGTGGGCGGCGACGTGCTGAGGGCCGCCGCCGAGCTGGTCCCCGACCGGACGAAGCTGATCACCGCGGGCGGCAAGGACATCGTGGCCGGGCTCGGCGGCGCGCCCGTCGCCCGCGCCCGGAACGCCGCCGTGCTCGAGGAGGTGGCGCGGCTCGCCGCCGACGGCCGGCTGCGGGCCCACGTCACGGCGACGTTCCCGCTGGACCGCGCGGCCGAGGCGCTGCGCACGGTCGAGGCGGGCCACGCCACCGGCAAGACCGTGATCGAGGTCGCCCGATGAGCCCTGCGGCCGGCGGGGGCACGGGCCGGCCGCCCGGCGTCGGCCGCCCCGTGCGGCACATCCTCGACCACCCCGCCCGGGCCTCGCTGACCGGCCCGCACGCCCGCTTCGCCGAACGGCACGGCCGGATCCTGCGCTACCCCGTCGACGTGACCCCGTGGGTGGCCCTGCCCGAGGAGCCGGACGCCGGTGACTGGGCCGTCCTCGCGGCGCTGTCGGGCCCCGGCGCCCAGGTGCCGCTGCTCGGCTTCAACGGGCGGATCCCCAACGGCTGGGAGGTGACGTCGGACATCGAGGGCGTCCAGCTCGTCGACGACGGCGTCGCCGCCGCACCCGACCCGGAGGCGGTCCTGCTCGGGCCCGCCGACGTGCCCGAGATGCTGGACCTGGTGGCGCGCACCCGCCCCGGCCCCTTCCTGCCCCGCACCATCGAGCTCGGCACCTACCTCGGCATCCGCCGGGACGGCGCCCTCCTCGCGATGGCGGGCGAGCGGCTGCACCCGCCGGGCTGGACCGAGATCAGCGCGGTCTGTACCCACCCGGACGCCCGGGGCGAGGGGCTGGCCGGCCGGCTCGTCCGGGCCGTCGCCCACGGCATCCGCGCGCGCGGCGAGACCCCGTTCCTGCACACCGGCGCGGACAACACGAGCGCCCTGCGCGTGTACGAGGCGCTGGGCTTCGCGCTGCGGCGCCGCACCAGGTTCATGGCGGCCCGGGTGCCCGCCGCGGCGGTACGGCGGGACGAGGTGGTGGGGGCCGGAACATGAGGCACGGCGGGTGGCCGTGGACCGTCATCGAGTAGGGTGACGGGGCCGGTCGGCACGGCCTCCGTCGTCGTCGACATGCCGTCAGGTCAACGTCGTCGTCAGGTCAACGTCGTCGTCACGTCGACTTGGTCGTCACGTCAAGCCATCGAGGAGGTGGGACCCATCACCGCAGTGCCAGGTCGGGTGCTCCCTCCTCCCCGCGGCGTGGTGCGCCGCCGGTAGGCCGTACGAGAGCGCCCTTCGCTCGAACGAAAGGCTTCTCGGCGCCATGCCATCCCTTCCGACGTCCCTTCCGGCGTCCGCTGTCGTCGCCGCGCTCCGTTCCGCCGGCTGTGTCTTCGCCGAGGACGAGGCGGAGCTGATACTCTCCACCGCCCGCACCCCCGACGAGGCCGCCGCCATGGTGGACCGCCGGGCGTCCGGCCAGCCCCTCGAACTGGTCCTGGGCTGGGCCGGGTTCAGCGGACTGCGCGTCACCGTCGGCCCCGGGGTCTTCGTGCCCCGGCGCCGCACCGAATTCCTCGTCGAGCGGGCCCTGGCCGCCGCCCCCACGGCGTCGGTCGTCGTGGACCTGTGCTGCGGCTCGGGCGCGGTCGGCGCGGCGCTGGCCGCGTCCCTCGACGGCGTCGAACTGCACGCCACCGACATCGACCCGGCGGCCGTGCGCTGCGCCCGCCGCAACCTCACGCCCTTCGGCGGCCACGTGCACGAGGGTGACCTCTTCGCGGCGCTGCCCGGCACCCTGCGCGGCCGCGTCGACATCCTCGCGGCGAACGTTCCCTACGTTCCCACCGGCGAGATCGCCCTGCTGCCCGCGGAGGCCCGCGACCACGAGCCGCTGGCCGCTCTCGACGGGGGCGCCGACGGCCTCGACGTACTGCGGCGGGTCGCCGCCGGCGCCGCCCGCTGGCTGGCCCCCGGCGGCAGCCTGTTCGTCGAGACGAGTCAACGCCAGGTGCCGCTCGCGCTGGCGGCGTTCTCCCGCGGCGGACTGGACGCGCGCGTGGCGGTGTCGGAGGAGTGGCACGCCCACGTGATCGTCGGCACGAACGGCGGGCGGGCCGTGCAGCCGGGGGCGGACGTGTAGCCGGGTGCTGTCGGCTGTCGGCTGTCGGCGGCTCAGTGGCGGCCCGGCCCGGTGCGGCGGCGCAGGTACCGGACCGCCACGCCCATGCCCGTGGCGACGAGTACCCCGCCGCCCAGCAGGGTGAGGGTGCCGTAGTCCTTCGTGGCACCGCCGAGGCCGCCCAGGACACCGCGCGAGGGCGTGGGCGACGGCGAGCGGAAGGGGGAGGGCAGCGCCGTGGCGGAGATCGTCGGGGCACCCGAGACGACGACCGCCTGGGTACCGGCGGTGCGGCCGTCCCTGCAGACCACGGTGACCGTGTAGGTGCCGGCACCGACGTTCGTCCAGGCGGCGGACTGCGCACCGCTCGTGCCGGTCAGCGTCGCCCGGCTGCCCCGGGCGAAGTCGGTGCGGCCGCCGGCGAGCAGGGAGGCCCGGCCGAAACTGCCGTCGGCGTTCATGGCGGAGCACGCGCCGGTGCTCACCTTGACCGAGGACCCGACGGTACTCACCGAGATCCCCGCCCCGGCCTGCGCGGTGCCCACGAGGAGGAGGGGGAGCGAGGTGGCGGCGGCCGCGGCCAGGGCGGCGCGCGGAAGCATCGGTGCGGTACGCATAGGGCTGCCCTCCGGCGGCACGGCCGGCGGTACGTCTTGCGCCGCCGCAGATCGGGGAGCCCCGTGCTGCCTCAGGCCGAGCCAACGTGTCCGGGGCCCCGCGCGCACCCGGACATCGCCCGGCCGGGTGAGGGATTCCCGCGTCCGGCGGAGGACGGGCCCGGAGCGGCACCGGTCCGCCACCGGTACCGGCCGGCCCGGCAGAGGGTTCCGGCCGGCCAGTCAGGGGGCCGCTGGGCGGACGTTACGCTCGTCCGGCCCCGTCGCGGTGGCCCGCCGCCTCCCGTACCGGCACCGTGGGGCGGGTGACCGTCAACGTCCCCCGCAGACGCTTCCGCCCCGCGAGACGCCTCCGCCGCGCGCGTGTCCCGTCGCTCGCGCTGGCCCTGGCCGGCGCCGCCCTGCTCGCCTCCGCCCCGCCGCGGGACCCGGTACCCGCCGAGGGCGCCGTCGGTGCCGCCGCCCTGCTGGCCGGGCTGGGCGACTGCCGGCCGCTCTCCCAGGGGCACTACCGCAGCGACCGCGGCGCCCGCGCGGACATCCCCGTGTGCGGCACGCGCGAGGTGGTGTTCTGGAAGGCCGACATGGACATCGACTGCGACGGCCGGTCCGGTACCCGCTGCAACCGGCGCACCGACCCGTCCTTCCAGCCGGCCACCGCCTTCCGGCAGTCCGACGGGCGGTACCTGGACGCCGAGACGCTGCCCTACGTGGTCGTGCCCGGTCCGAGCCGCATCTGGGACTACCGCGCCCACGGCATCCGCGGCGGTTCCGTCGTCGCCGTCGTCCACCAGGGCCGCGTGCGGTACGCGGTCGTCGGCGACACCGGCCCGACGGACATCATCGGCGAGGCCTCGTACGCCACGGCCCGGGCGCTCGGCCTCAGCCCGGACCCGCGCAGCGGCGGCGCCGCCGGCGGGGTCACGTACATCGTCTTCAAGAACTCCCGGGTGACCCCGATCGAGGACCACCGGCAGGCGGCGGAACAGGGCGAGGCGCTGGCGCGCGCGTTCCTGCGCGGGGGATGAGGAGCCTTCGTCCCCTCCCGCCCGTCACCACCCCCGTGACCATCCCCATCACCACCCCCGTCATTCCTTCCGGTAGGAGTACGCCTCCCGCGCCGCCGCCTCCACCGCCGTGAGGTCCGCGCCCGCCGAGGCCGTGACGAGCGCCGCCACGGCGCCCTCGACGAAGGGGGCGTCGAGCAGACGGGTGCCGGCGGGCAGTTCGTCCCCCTCGGCGAGGAGCGCCTTCACGGTGAGGACCGCGCTGCCGAGGTCCGTCAGAACCGCTACTCCGGCCCCGCGGTCCACCGACGCGGCCGCCGCAGCCACCCGTTCCGCGCTGGTGCCCAGACCGCCGTCCGCGGTGCCGCCCGCCGCGGCGACCGGAGCGGTGTCACCGCCGCCCGCGAGGCCCACCGCGAGCTCGGCGACCGAGGAGGCCACCGCGGCGCTGTGCGACACGAGCACGATGCCGACCTGCCCGGCGGCCTGCTTGCCCTCAGACATCGGCGGCCTCCACGAGGGCGGCGACCAGCAGGGCGGCGGACGTCGCGCCGGGGTCACGGTGGCCGACGCTTCGCTCGCCCAGATAGCTCGCCCGGCCCTTGCGCGCCCGCAGCGGGATCGTCGCCTCGGCGCCCCGCTCCGCCGCGTCCGCCGCCGCGGCGAACGACTCCCCGAGCGCGTCGACGGCCGGCAGCAGCGCGTCGAGCATCGTCTTGTCCCCGGGCGCCGCCCCGCCGAGCACCGCCACCGCCTCCACGCCCGTACGGAACGCGTCCCGCAGCTGCTCCTCGGTGACCTCGGCCGCGTCGGCGCCGAGCGCCTTGCCGGTGCGGCGCAGCAGGGTGCCGTACAGCGGCCCCGACGCCCCGCCCACCGTGGAGATGAGCTGCCGCCCGGCGAGCTGGAGGACGGCGCCGGGCGTCGGCGGCGCCTCCTTCTCCAGCGCGGCCGCGACGGCGGCGAAACCGCGCCGCAGGTTGCTGCCGTGATCCGCGTCCCCGATCGGGGAGTCGAGGGCCGTGAGCCGCTCGGCCTCGCGGTCCACGGCCGCCGCGGCGGCAGTCATCCAGCGGCGGAAGAAGTCGGCGTCGAGCACGTAAATCTCCTTGCGTGGTACGGGAAGCGGCGGTTGAGGTGGTCGAAGGGGACGGGGACGTGGCACAGGCCCTCAGACGCCCCAGCGCAACCCCGGCGTCCGCACCGGGGCGTCGTACAGCCGCAGCAGTTCCTCGTCGATCTGGCACAGGGTCACCGAGGCGCCGGCCATGTCGAGCGAGGTGACGTAGTTGCCGACGAGGACGCGTGCCACGGGCACACCCCGCTCGGCGAGCCGGCGCTGCACCTCAGCGTTGAAGCCGTACAGCTCAAGCAGCGGGGTGGCGCCCATGCCGTTCACCAGGACCAGCACGGGGTTGCGCGGGTTCAGGTCCTCCAGGACGGCGTCGACCGCGAAGTCGGCGATCTCCCGGGAGGTCATCATGGCGCGCCGCTCCCGGCCCGGCTCACCGTGGATGCCGACGCCGAGCTCCAGTTCCCCGCCGGGCAGGTCGAAGGTGGGGCTGCCCTTCGCCGGGGTCGTACAGGCCCCCAGCGCGACACCGAAGCTGCGCGCGTTGTCGTTGACCTTCCGGGCCAGCGACTCGACCTGCTCCAGGGGCCGGCCCTCCTCGGCGGCCGCACCCGCGATCTTCTCCACGAACAGTGTGGCACCGGTGCCACGCCGGCCGGCGGTGTAGAGACTGTCGGTCACGGCGACGTCGTCGTCGACCAGGACCCTCGCGACCTGGATGCCCTCGTCCTCGGCGAGTTCCATGGCCATGTCGAAGTTGAGCACGTCACCGGTGTAGTTCTTCACCACGAAGAGCACGCCCGCACCGCTGTCCACCGCGGCCGCCGCGCGCACCATCTGGTCCGGAACGGGCGACGTGAAGATTTCCCCCGGACAGGCCGCGGCCAGCATGCCCGGCCCCACGAACCCCCCGTGCAGCGGCTCGTGCCCCGAGCCGCCACCGGAGACGAGCGCCACCTTCCCCTCCACCGGCGCGTCCCGGCGTACGACCACCCGGTTCTCGACGTCCACGGTCAACTCGGGATGGGCGGCCGCCATACCCCGCAGGGCGTCCGCGACGACGGTCTCCGGGACGTTGATGAGCATCCTCATGGGTACCTCCTGGTGAGGTTATCGGGTGCGGCTGTGACCTGCGTTTTGCCTGGTCAGACAGGGTGGTGCGAGTCGTCGATCCTGACGGTCCGTGGCGGTCGGAAGCGGTCTCCGGCGGTACTGATGCTGACTTGACGCCCTTTTTGATGACGGTCCGTCAGATCTGTGGGCTGCTGCGGGCTGGTTGGACGCCGGTCGGCGGGGCGCTCGCTATCGGCAGTATCGACCTTGCAGCAGCGAAGGTCACGTGCGAAGGGGCGTGGGTGTGCTGGGGGCTGGGCTGCCGGTTGCGCCGCGACGCGCCAGGACGCCGAGAGATTCAGAAGCGGCGGGTCTCGGTGGCCAAATCGCCCTGGTTCCGGGCGCGGTGCTGCTTGGGCAGGCTGTGTCTGAGGTCGGCGTTGACCAGCTCGTCGGGGTTCAGCTCGGGCGAGTACGGCGGCAGGAGGTGCAGCTCGACGTCGTCGGGGTGGGCGGCGAGCCAGTCGCGGGCCTTCTTGGAGCGGTGCGCGGAGTGACCGTCGACCACGAGACGGACCTTGCGGTCGAAGTGGCCGGCGAGGCGCTCCAGGAAGCGGCACATCACCTCGGGGGTGAAGTGTGCTCGGTGAAGACCATGAAGCGCATCCGGCCCTTGGTGCTGATCGCAGACATCGCGTTCACCGAGAACCGGTTCCCGCTCCGCCGCACCACAGGAGTCCTCCCCTTCTCGTCCCAGGTGCGGCCAGTGACCTGGTCCGAGCGGATGCCGACCTGGTCGGCGAAGAGGATCTCGCCGCCGTCCTCCTTCACCTTCGCACCGGTCTTGGGCCAGGTTTCCTGGTGCCGGCGCCGGACAGCTTCGGGGTCCTGCTCGACGGCCCGCATGTCGGGGCGCTGGAATGACAGCCCCCACCGCTTCTGGTACTTGCCGACCCCGGGCTCGGTCAGCCGGTATGCGCTTGGGATGGGCGGCTGCCCTCGTAGCTCGCCGAGCTTGATTCGGGCACGCCGCCAGGAGCAGAAGGCAGGCTCTCGCAAGGCCGCCCACCTTCTCGGAGTTCACGCAGAACCGGCTCGGCTCGTCGGTGTCAGCGACACATGGTGCCGCAGTTCACCGGCGCGGTCCTCACAGCTTGAGGACGACCTTCTCGCAGCGGTCCTTCTTGTTCTTGAACAGGTCGTAACCGGTCGGTGCCTCGGTCAGGGGCAGCCGGTGGGTGATGACCCGGGTGGGGTCGATCCTGCCCTGCTCGATCAGGCCCAGCAGCGGTTTCATGTACCTCTGCACGTGGCACTGTCCGGTGCGCAGGGTCAGGGACCTGTTCATCCAGGCGCCCGCCGGGAACTTGTCGATCATCCCGCCGTAGACACCGATGACCGACACCACGCCGCCGCTGCGGCAGGACAGGATGGCCTGGCGCAGGGCGTGCGGCCGGTCGGTCTCGGAGCGGACCGCCTGCTTGGCGCGGTCGTAGAGGTGGACGTGGGAAGCACCGTGGGTGGCCTCCATGCCGACCGCGTCGATGCACTTGTCGGGGCCCCGGCCGCCGGTTATTGCGAGCAGGGCCGACCGTACGTCGGTGTCCTCGAAGTCGATGGTGGTGTAGCCCTGGGCGGCGGCCATGTCGAGCCGGTAGGTCTCCTTGTCGATCGCGATGACCTTCTCCGCACCCAGGACCCGGGCGCTGTCCATGGCGAACTGGCCGACGGGACCGGCGCCCCAGACGGCGACGACGTCGCCTTCCTGGATGTCGCACATGTCGGCGCCCATGTATCCGGTGGGCAGGATGTCGGACAGGAACAGCACCTGCTCGTCGGTGAGGTCCGACTCGATCTTGAGGGCGTTGGCGTCGGCGAGCACCACCCGGGCGTACTCGGCCTGGCCGCCGGCGAAACCGCCGGTGAGGTGGGAGTAGCCGTAGATACCGGCGGTGGGGTGGCCGAAGAACTTCTCCGAGACGCCGGCGTTGGGATTGGTGTTCTCGCAGCACGAGTACAGCTCCGCGCGGCAGGACGCGCAGGCGCCGCAGGCGATGGGGAAGGGCACGACGACCCGGTCGCCGACGCGCAGTGTGCCGTCGCTGATGCCGGGGCCCACCTCGACGACCTCTCCCATGAACTCGTGGCCCAGGATGTCGCCCTTCTCCATGGTGGGGACGTAGCCGTCGACCAGATGGAGGTCGGAGCCGCAGATCGCCGTAGAGGTGATCTTCACGATGGCGTCGCGGCTGTTCAGGATGGAGGGGTCGGGGACGTCCAGCACCTCGACGGAGTTGCGTCCCGTCCAGCAGTTCGCCTTCATGCCAGGGCCTCCTTCAGCTCGTCCTCGGTCAGCGGCCGGGCCGGGTGCTGCGGGAACTCCCCGCGGGCCCGCTTGCCGCCGGGTGCGCCCTCGGAGCGGACGACCTCGCCGGTCTCCGCGATCTGCTTGAAGCGGCGCAGGTCGTCGTCCAGCTGCTGGTGCGGTTCCTCGCCGAAGTAGCGCGCCACGGCCTTGCCCAGCGCTCCGCCGGGCAGGTCGTAGCGCAGGGTCACCCGGATCTCCGTCCCCCGGCCGCCGGGGGCCGCCACGAAGCGGACCTCGCCGGAGTTGTCGATGTCGGCACCGTCCACCGACCGCCAGGCGATCACCTGGCCGGGAACCTCCTGCGTGGTCTCGGCGTCCCATTCGACCGCCTTGCCGAAGGGCGCGCAGGCCCGCCAGTGGCTGGTGCGGGGGCCGGTGACGCGCACCTCGTCCAGGTGCGCCATGAAGTCCGGCAGCCGCTCCAGATCGCTCCAGAGGGCGTAGACCTCGTCCGGGGGTCGGTTGACGGTGGTGGCCGCGGTCAGTTCCATGGGGGTGTTCCTCCGGGTGCGGGTCACGGCCGCGTAGACGTCCGTGGCCGTGATGGCGGTGACCGCGGCGGTCGCGGCGACGGTGCGTCCGAGACCGCGACCGTCGTGGTTCTTCAGGGCCCGGGCCAGCATGGTCAGGTCCATGAGGTCGCCGCCGACCCGGCCCCAGAGCCAGGCGGGGTGCGGCCGCCCGAGCAGCCCGGTCGCCGCCGCCAGCTCGCGCACACCGACGGCGGTCGTGGCCGAGCGGTGCCGGAAGGCGTCGTCCACGCCCAGGGCCCGGGCGAAGCCCGCCGGGGCGACGACCTGGGGCACGCCCAGGAGCGCACTGGCCCAGCCGAGGCCGCGCACGAGCGGATCGTGCCGTAGGCGGGAGGTGGAGCGGGTGTCTGTCTTCATGAGTGCTCCCCGCGTGCGGTGAGGTGAACGGAAGGCGGGCCACTTGAGTGAGAAGGCGAAGCGCGCATAGTGGACAACACCGGAGTTTCCGCGTGGCCCGCATTCAATCCTCGACTCCCGTCTCGTCGGCTGCCCCGACGACCGCCGGTGGCCCTTGGGGTGTGCCACGGTGCGCAAGAAAGTTCGCGGCTGCGGAAACGGCCAGGACGGAGTCGCGTTACCGAACACCAGCTCGCCGGCAGGCTCAAGGTCGGCATCGACCGGCGCCGGTGTGCGCGCACGGTTCCAGGTCATGGCCGTGCCGGTGCCGACCTTGGTTCCGTTCGACAAGGGAAGAGACCCTCGCGGGCCGAGGCTGACCGGTCCCGCCAGGAGTGCCACGACCGTGACGCCCTGCGACGACACCCGCATGACCGGATCCTCTTTCCCGGTCGGCGGTTCGGGCGCCGCCGAACGGCTACGGCAGTACGGAGCGGCGAGTTCGGCAGACGGGATGTGAGGTGGTTCCACTCGCCTTCGCTGACGTGGCGTTCCGGGGGCCTCGACAACAGGCGGCACTGCCGCGCACCCACGAACGCGAGACGTGTGCCCGGGTGCCGCTCCGGCCCGGCGGGCGAGCGTCCCGCTCTGGTCCAGGACAAGGAGGGTCGGCACCGCCCGCACCTTGAACCGTCGGCTGACCCGTGGATCTTGTCGATTCGCCCCACGAGCACGGGAGAAAGAACCCACACCTCTCGGGTGAGCCGACCCTGGAACGGGTACGCGAAATGGTGCTCGCCTCCGAAGGGACGGAGTGATCCCATGGCCGGCAGTCGGGCGTACAGCCTGTACCACCGCTACTCCGGCCGGAAGGGCAGTCTTCTGCGGGGCAGCACCGGACGGCACCCCACGGCCCGCCCGTCCGCTCGCACGCCGGCCGACCATGCCCTCTTCGAGCTGGTCGCGCTCTCCCGTGCCCTGTTCGACACTTGGGACGAAGGCGAGACTCTGCGCGTGGCCATGGACCACATAGCCGCTGCGGGGCCGTACAGCGTCGAGGCCGGATACCTCAAGGTGGGCGGCGACCTGGTCCCCAGCCCGAGGAACGGACAGATGCATGCCCTGGCCGTGGGCCGGAAGGTGCGGGAACTGGCCGGGCAGGACGGCGACGTGACCGTACCCGGCAGGCCCTGGGGCCGGGCCCTGGGACTGCGCGGACCTGAGGGACTCCACGGCTACCTCGTGGTGACGTCCCGCTCCCGGCCCACCGAGGCCGAGCGATCTCTGCTCGCCACGCTCGTCCGGCACACCGCTGCCGCACTGTCCGTCGCCTTCGCACACCGCCGCCGACGCGAGGACGCGCAGGAGCTGCACCAGCTGAGGGAGGAACGCACAGCCCTCCAACGGCAGCTGATCTCCGTGGTGGCCGAGCTGGGCTACGAGCGAGCCGTTCACGCTCTCATGGCGGACGTCGCTGCCTCGGGTGGCGGCGAGGAAGCTGTCACCCGCGCACTGCACAGGCTCACCGGACTTCCCGCGCTGGTCGAGGACCGCTTCGGCCGGCTGAGGTCCTGGACCGGCCCCGGCCGCCCCGACCCGTATCCCGAACCGGATCCCGTCCGTCAGGACGAAATGCTGCACGCCGTCGCCAAGGAGGCCGGGCCGGTGCGGGTGAAGGACCGGCTGATCACCCTCGTCCGCCCGCACGGCGAGATCCTGGGCGTGCTCGCACTGGTCGATACCCGGGACGAGGCCGACGAGCACACCGTACTCGCACTTGGGCATGCCGCCACGTCGCTCGCAATGGAGCTGGTGCACCTGCGTGATCTGGCTGAAGTGGAGCTGAGGCTGCACCGTGAGCTGGCCGACGACCTCCTGGCAGGGACGGACGAGGCGAGCGCCTACGCCCGGTCAGAGGCGGTCGGACACGACCTGCGGCGCAGCCACCACATCGTCGTGGTGCAGTGGTCGAACCGGACCGCCGACGATTCCTTCGCGCAGACCGTGGGCCGGGCGGCCTCCGCGGTGGGCATGCGCTCGCTGCTGACCCGCCGCTCCGACCACGTCGTCCTCATCGTCGGCGACAGGCCGCACGCCCGCGCGCTGTACGAGGCGCTCGCCCAGGAGACCGGGACAGCGTCCGGGACGATCGGGGTGAGCGCCCCTTGCGACTCCGTGGATGACATCCCCCACCGCTACCAGGAGGCGCAGCGGGCTCTGGAAGTGCGCCGCCACTCCCGCGAGCGCTACGGCACGTCGTTCTTCGACGAGCTCGGCCTCTATCGCATCCTGGGACCCGGCAGCGGTCACCGGGAACTGGAGACGTTCGTCCGAGAGTGGCTCGGGCAGCTCATCGACTACGACTCCCGGCACCACGCGACCATGGTGGAGACCCTGTCCCGGTACTTCGACTGCGGCGGCAACTACGACGAGACCGCGGAATCCCTCGCGATCCACCGCAGCACGCTGCGCTATCGGCTCCAGCGCATCCGCGACATCAGCGGCCACGACCTGGCGGACGTCGAGGACCGGCTGAACCTCCAGGTAGCGACCCGAGTGTGGAAGATCGTGCTGGGCGGGCCCTGCTGACGCCTCGCTTGAACTCACGTGGAAGTGGTGTCAGCGGCAGTTGGGCGGGCTGCCCTGCTACACGCTGCAGCCCCGGCTCGGAAGAGTTCTTCTGTGACCTCGCACCTCGCACCTCGCACCTCGCACCTCGTGCCGGGCCGGACCCTGAGTACCCCGCCGTGAGCCACCGACCTGAATCGTCGTCCCGCCACCTGTCCTCGCAGACCGACCGTCGGTGCCACTTTTCGCCCCGTCGGGCGCAGGCGGGGTGACCGAGCGAACAGCCACTCTGGAGCCTGCGGGGATCGTCCGTCGGTCCACCGGAGAAAAGGTGGCCATGATCGAGGAGGCTCGGACGACCGATGCCTCGTAGGCGACGTACCAGGAAGCCGAACGTGCCGTCGATCACCTCGCCGACCGCGGGCTTCCCATACGGAAAGTGCCCGTCAGCGGTCGGGACGTGCGCACAGTCGAACAGGTGATCGGCCGAATGGGTTACGGCGCGGCGCGGACACGGTGAGCGCCTCCGGGGGCCGCCGCCCGCGCGGTGACCCCGCTCCCAGCTGAACGAGTCCCGAAGCCGGGCGGACAGGGCCCGCAGGATGAACGGTCGCCGACAGACGTCGACCGCCGCGGAAGGAGTTCCTCATGGCCAAGGCAGTGGGCATCGACCTCGGCACCACCAACTCGGTGATCGCCGTGTGGGAGGGCGGCGAGCCGTCCGTCGTCCCCAACAGCGAGGGCAACCGCACGACGCCGTCCGTGGTGGCCTTCACCGACACGGGCGAGCGCCTGGTGGGGCAGCTGGCCCGCCGCCAGGCGATCCTCAACCCCAAGGGCACCATCTACTCGGCCAAGCGGTTCGTCGGCCGGCACTTCGACGAGATCCCCGAGGAGGCCAAGGCCGTCACCTACGACGTCGTACCGGGAGACAACGGCGAGGCCCGCTTCAAGGTGCGTGACAAGTTGTACGCGCCCGAGGAGATCAGCGCCCTGGTGCTGCGCAAACTCGCCGACGACGCCTCCAAGCAGCTGGGGGAACGGGTCACGGAGGCGGTCATCACCGTGCCCGCCTACTTCAACGACGCCCAGCGCACCGCGACCCGTGACGCCGGACGGATCGCGGGACTGGAAGTGCTGCGGATCATCAACGAGCCGACGGCGGCCGCCCTCGCGTACGGCATGGACAAGAAGCAGCACGAGACCGTCCTCGTCTTCGACCTCGGCGGCGGCACCTTCGACGTGAGCATCCTCGACGTCGGCGACGGCGTGGTGGAGGTGCGTTCCACGGCGGGCGACAGCCATCTGGGCGGCGACGACTTCGACCGGCGTCTGGTGGATCACCTCGCGGACGACTTCCAGCAGGAGAACGGCATCGACCTGCGCAAGGACCCGCAGGCGCTGCAGCGTCTGTTCGAGGCGGCGGAGAAGGCCAAGACCGAGCTCAGCTCCGTCACCCAGACCCAGGTCAGCCTGCCGTTCATCACCGCCGACGCCTCCGGGCCCAAGCATCTCACCGCCTCGGTCATGCGGTCCACGTTCGAGCAGATCACCGGTGACCTGGTGGAGCGTTGCCTGGGGCCGGTCCAGCAGGCCATGACCGACGCCAAGGTCGGCGAGAACGACATCGACGAGGTCATCCTCGTCGGCGGTTCCACCCGCATCCCCGCCGTCCAGGCGCTGGTGCGCCGGCTGACCGGCGGCAAGGAACCCAATATGAGCGTCAACCCCGACGAGGTCGTGGCCCTGGGTGCCGCGATCCAGGCCGGAGTGCTCAAGGGCGAGGTCAAGGACGTCCTGCTGCTCGACGTCACTCCCCTGTCGCTGGGCGTGGAGACGCGCGGCGGAGTGATGACGAAGATCATCGAGCGGAACACCACCATCCCGGTGCGCCGCAGCGAGACCTTCTCCACCGCCGAGGACAACCAGCCCGCCGTCGACATCGTCGTCCTCCAGGGCGAGCGCGAACGGGCCGCCGACAACCGGGTCCTCGGCCGCTTCCAGCTCACCGACATCCGGCCGGCGCCGCGGGGCGAAGCCCAGATCGAGGTCACCTTCGACATCGACGCCAACGGCATCCTCAACGTCAGCGCCCGCGACAAGGACACCGGCAAGGAACAGGGCATCACCATCAGCGAGAGCTCCAACCTCGACCGCGGCGAGGTCGAACGCATGGTCCAGGAGGCCGAGAGCAACCGGGGCCAGGACCAGGCACTGCGCGAAGCCGTCGACGCCCGCAACGAACTCGACGCGATCGCCTACCAGGTCGAGAAGCGCGTGAACGAACTGGGCGAGGCCGCGCCCGCGCACGAGAAGGCGCGAGCCGAGATGCTGGTGGCGGAGGCCCGCGACGCGGTCAAGAACGAGGCCGGAGCGGACAAGGTCAGGCCGCTGATCTCCGAACTCCAGCAGGTCCATGCCGGGCTCGCCGCCCACCAGGCCGGAGGGGCGACGGCGAGTGGCCCGTCGGACACCACCGGACCGGACAGCTCCGGGCAGGGCGGGGCCGGCACCGACGAAGACGTGATCGACGCCGAGTTCGACAAGGGCTGAGGTGCCCGCCATGCCCATTCCTCCCCAGGACCGATCGTCCGACCCGCCGCCCGAAGGCGCCGCACAACCGCCGCAGGGACACCTGCCCGAGCCCGCGCCGCCGACCACGCAGGCCGAACCGGGACCCGACACGGCCACCGGTCCGGCCGGGGCCGAGGACGACTACGCGGCCGCGCTGAAAGAGGTCGAGGACCGCTGGCGACGTGCCCTCGCCGACCTCGACAACCTGCGCAAGCGACACGCCAGGGAACTGGACCGGGAGCGCGCGGCCGAACGCGCCCGCACGGCCGCGGCCTTCCTTCCCGTCGTCGACAACCTCGAACTGGCCCTGAACCACGCGGGCTCCGGCCCCGGGGCGATCGTCGAGGGGGTTCGCGCCGTACGCGATCAGGCCGTGTCCATCCTCGAACGCCTTGGCTACGAGCGTCACGCCGAGACCGGCGTCCCGTTCGACCCCTCTTGGCACGAGGTCGTCGGCGTGGTCCAGGACCCCGACGCCGAACCGAACACCGTGGCGCAGGTGCTGCGCCCCGGCTACGGCGCGGCCGAGCGGCAGCTCAGGCCGGCCGCCGTGACCGTCGCCAAGCGGGAGTGAGCGGCCATGGCACGCGACTTCTACGAAGTTCTCGGGGTCCCGCGAGACGCCGACAAGGACGAGATCCAGCAGGCGTATCGCAAGCTGGCCCGCAAGCACCATCCGGACGTCAACAAGAACCCCGCGGCGGAGGAGCGGTTCAAGGAGATCAACGACGCCTTCAGCGTCCTGTCCGACCCCGACCAGCGGGCCCGCTACGACCGCTTCGGCGAGGACTTCCGGAAGGTCCCCGAGGACTGGGAGGAGCGGGTCGGTGCGGGCGCGGGACCCGGTGGCGGCTTCCGCCGGCCCACCGGGGGAGGCGCCCGGGTCCGGTATGCCACCGGCGGCTCCGGCGCGGAGGGCGTCGACGTCGACGACCTGTTCGGCTCGTTCTTCGGGGGCGCCGGACGGGTGCGCGCCCCCGGAGCCGACCAGGAGGCCGAACTGCCGCTCACCGTCGAGGAGGCCTACCGCGGAGGCCGCCGCACCGTCACGCTCGCCGGACCCTCCGGGCAGCGGCGCTACGAGGTCGACGTGCCGCCCGGCGTGGTCGACGGGCAGCGCATCCGGCTGGCGGGCGAGGGCGGCAGAGGCAGTGGCGACGGCTCCGCGGGGGACCTGTATCTGCGGGTGCGGATCCAGCCGCATCCCCGGTTCCGCCTGGACGGCCGGGACGTGTACGTGCAGCTTCCGGTCACCCCCTGGGAGGCCGCGCTGGGCGCGACGGTTCCGGTGTCCACGCCGGGCGGGGCGACGGCCAAGGTGACCGTGCCCTCCGGGTCCTCCAGCGGCCGGCGGCTGCGGCTGCGCGGCGAGGGCATGCCGAACCCGCGCGGCACGAACGGCGACCTCTACGCCGAGCTCCGGATCATGGTGCCGTCCAGGCCCGGCGACCGGGAGCGCGAACTGTTCGAGGAGCTCGCCGCCGTCTCCTCGTTCGACCCCAGGAGGACACGATGAGCGACCCACGCCTCGAAGCGCACCAGGCGTCCCGGCCGACAGCTCCCGCGCCGGCCCGCGGCCGGTACGCGATCGTGCCGGTGCCCAGGCTCTCCCTGCAGACCGTGGCCCGCCGCTCCGGCGTCCATCCCGACCTCGTCCGCCGGTTCGTCGCTCTGGGCCTGGTCGAGGCCGGGCGTGACGCCTCCGGAGGGCTGGTGTTCGAACCCACGGCACCGGCCGCCCTCGCCCGCGTCCAGCGGCTGCGCACCGGGCTGTGCCTCAACTACGCATCCATCGGCCTGGTGCTCGACCTGCTGGACCGCATCAGCCTGCTCGAAGCCGCCCTGCGTCGCACCGGTACGAGGAGTGAAACACCCCCATGGACATGAACCGTCTCACCCAGAAGTCCCAGGAAGCCCTCCAGGAGGCCCAGACCGCGGCCGTCCGCATGGGGCAGACCGAGGTCGACGGGGAACACCTGCTGCTCGCTCTCCTCGACCAGGATGACGGCCTGGTCCCGCGACTCGTGCAACAGGCGGGCGGCGAGCCCCAGGAACTGCGGGCCGCCGTAGAGGAGGAACTGTCCCGGCGTCCCAGGGTCACCGGCCCCGGCGCGGCACCCGGCCAGGTCTTCGTCACCCAGCGCCTGTCCCGCCTGCTCGACGCGGCCGAGCGGGAGGCCAGGCGCCTCAAGGACGAGTACGTGTCCGTGGAGCACCTCCTGCTAGCCCTGGCCGAGGAGGGCTCGGCGACCGCCGCCGGACGCCTGCTCAAGGAGCACGGCGTGACCCGCGAGTCGTTCCTGAGCGCGCTCACCCGGATCCGCGGCAACCAGCGGGTCACCTCCGCCAACCCCGAAGTGGCCTACGAGGCCCTGGAGAAGTACGGCCGCGACCTGGTCCTCGAGGCCCGCTCCGGGCGGCTGGACCCGGTCATCGGCCGGGACGCCGAGATCCGCCGCGTCACCCAGATCCTCAGCCGCAAGACCAAGAACAACCCCGTCCTCATCGGCGACCCCGGCGTCGGCAAGACCGCCATCGTCGAGGGCCTGGCCCAGCGCATCGTCCGCGGCGACGTACCCGAGGGCCTGCGCGACAAGACGGTGTTCGCCCTCGACATGGGCTCCCTGGTCGCCGGCGCCAAGTACCGCGGCGAGTTCGAGGAACGCCTCAAGGCCGTGCTGTCCGAGGTGAAGGCCGCCCAGGGGCGCATCCTGCTCTTCGTCGACGAACTGCACACCGTCGTCGGCGCGGGCGCCGCCGAAGGGGCCATGGACGCGGGCAACATGCTCAAGCCGATGCTCGCCCGCGGCGAACTCCACATGATCGGTGCCACCACCCTCGACGAGTACCGCCAGCACATCGAGAAGGACGCCGCCCTCGAACGCCGTTTCCAGCAGGTCCTGGTCGACGAGCCGAGCGTGGAGGACACCATCTCCATCCTGCGCGGACTGCGCGAACGCCTGGAGGTCTTCCACGGCGTGAAGATCCAGGACACCGCGCTGGTCTCCGCGGCCACCCTCAGCCACCGCTACATCACCGACCGGTTCCTGCCCGACAAGGCCATCGACCTCGTCGACGAGGCGTGTGCCCGGCTGCGTACCGAGATCGACTCGATGCCCGCCGAACTGGACGAGATCACCCGTCGCGTCACCCGCCTGGAGATCGAGGATGCGGCCCTGTCCAAGGAGACCGACCCCGCCAGCAAGGCCCGCCTGGAGGAGCTGCGCAGGGAACTGGCCGACCTGCGCGGCGAGGCCGACGCGAAACGCGCCCAGTGGGAGGCCGAACGGCAGGCCATCCGCCGTGTGCAGGAGCTGCGTCAGGAACTGGAGCAGGTCCGCCACGAGGCGGAGGAGGCCGAACGCGCCTACGACCTCAACCGCGCCGCCGAACTCCGCTACGGCCGCCTCCAGGACCTGGAGCGGCGGCTCGCCGCGGAGGAGGAGCAACTGGCCGCCAAACAGGGGCAGAACCGGCTGCTGCGCGAGGTCGTCACCGAGGAGGAGATCGCCGAGATCGTCGCCGCCTGGACCGGCGTCCCCGTCGCCCGCCTCCAGGAGGGCGAACGCGAGAAGCTGCTGCGCCTCGACGAGATCCTGCGCGAGCGCGTCATCGGCCAGGACGAGGCCGTCCAGCTCGTCGCCGACGCCATCATCCGCGCCCGCTCCGGCATCCGGGATCCGCGCCGCCCCATCGGCTCGTTCATCTTCCTCGGCCCGACCGGCGTCGGGAAGACCGAGCTGGCCAAGACCCTCGCGGCGGCCCTGTTCGACTCCGAGGAGAACATCGTCCGCCTCGACATGAGCGAGTACCAGGAGCGGCACACCGTCAGCCGGCTCATGGGCGCACCGCCCGGATACGTCGGCTACGAGGAGGGCGGCCAGCTCACCGAGGCCGTCCGCCGCAAGCCGTACTCGGTCGTGCTGTTCGACGAGATCGAGAAGGCGCACACCGATGTCTTCAACACCCTGCTGCAGGTCCTCGACGACGGCCGCATCACCGACTCCCAGGGCCGCACCGTCGACTTCCGCAACACCGTGATCATCATGACGTCCAACATCGGCTCCGAGCACCTCCTCGACGGCGTCAGCGCCGAGGGCGAGATCCAGCCCGACGCCCGCGCCCTGGTGATGGGCGAGCTGCGCGGGCACTTCCGCCCGGAGTTCCTCAACCGCGTCGACGACATCGTGCTGTTCAAGCCGCTCGGCGAGCGGCAGATCGAGCGCATCGTGGACCTGCAGTTCGACGAGCTGCGCCACCGCCTCGCCGACCGCCGCATCACCGTCGAACTGACCGAAACGGCGAAGGAGCACATCGCCAAGCAGGGCTACGACCCGGTGTACGGGGCCCGGCCACTGCGGCGTTACATCTCCCACGAGGTCGAGACACTCGTCGGACGTGCCCTGCTGCGCGGCGACGTCCAGGACGGCGCGACGGTCCGCGTCGACGCCGAGGCGGGGGAACTGGTGGTCACCTACGACCGGCCCGAGGACGTGAAGGGAGCGCGGACGGCATGAGCACGCTGCAGGCGACGACCGTCGGTTGTCCCCACTGCGGGCGCACCAACCGGGTGCCCGTGGCCGCGGAGGGCCGCCCCGCATGCGGCCAGTGCAAGCAGCCCCTACCGTGGGTGGCGGACGCGGGCGACGACGACTTCACCGAGGTCGCCGAGCGGGCCGACATCCCCGTCGTGGTCGACCTGTGGGCCACCTGGTGCGGCCCCTGCCGCATGGTCAGCCCCGCACTGGAGAAGGTCGCCACCGATCTCGCCGGCCGCATCAAACTCGTCAAGGTCGACGTCGACAGGAACCCGCGGCTGGCGCAGCGGTTCGAGGTCCAGGCCGTACCGACACTGCTGGTCCTCGACCAGGGCGAGACGGTTGCCCGGCAGACGGGGGCGGCGCCCGCCCCCGCTCTGCGCCAGTGGGTGGAGCAGTCGATCACACCCCGAGAAAGGTGATCCGGATGACCCAGTACGCAGACCCCTGCCTCGCGCTTGTCCGGCCGGTCCAGTCGCTGACCCCGCAAGGGTGTCAGGGGTGTCTGCTGCTCGGCTCCCCGTGGGTCCACCTGAGGCTGTGCCTGACTCGCGGGCACGTCGGCTGCTGCGACTCGTCGCCGAACAAGCACGCGCGCAGGCACGCCGCTGCCGACGCCCATCCGATCGTGCAGTCGTTGAAGCCCGGCGAGGAACCGGTGCCGGGGAAGCGGGCTCCGGACCCGCCGGCCTCGCTGCCGCGGTGCACGCCGCCTCCGAGGGCCTGAGCTGTCGTTTCAGGTCCGGCCGGAGCATGGCGATCGCCCCCAGCCCCGTCCGGCGGACGGGCGATCGTGTCTCCTACCGCTTGTGGCCGTTGCCGTGTCCGTCGGGATGCAGGACCACCTTGGTCCAGCCCTCGTCACGGGCGTCGAAGTGCTCGTAGGCGGTGGGGGCCTCGTCCAGGCCGAGCTCGTGGGAGACGACGAAGCTCGGCTTCGCCTTCCCACCGGCGATCAGATCCCGCAGCGCCCGGTTGTACTTCTTCACCGGAGCCTGCCCGGTCCCCATGCGCTGGCCCTTGAACCACATCTTCCCGAAGTCGATCGGGACCTTGCCCTGGGCCTCCAGCTCGCCCTGGGCCTCCGTGCCGCCGGGGTCCTCGGGCAGGAACACGCCCACCACGCCGATGTCGCCGGTGAACCTGACCGAGTCGATCAGCCCGTTGAGCGTGAGGCCGGCGTCCTCACGGCCTTCGTGGTCGTGGGCCTGGTAGCCGACGCATTCACAGCCGTTGTCGGCGCCCAGCCCGAGGGTGGCCTCCTTGACGACCTCCGCCGGGTCCTGCTCGGCGGTGTTGATCGGGATGGCCCCGAGCTCCTCCGCCTTGCGCAGCCGGTCGGGCTGGTGGTCGGCCGTCCAGACGCGGCCGGCGCCCTTGAGGAGTGCGGAGTAGGTCGCCATCAGCCCGACGGGACCGGCCCCGAAGACGATGGTCTGGTCGCCCGGCTTGACGTGGGCCATCTCGGTGGCGTGGTAGCCGGTGGGGAAGATGTCGGCGAGCATCACGTAGTCGGCCTGCCGCTCGGCGGCGTCCTCGCCCAGACGCAGCGCGTTGAAGTCGCCGTAGGGCACGCGCAGCAGCTCCGCCTGGCCGCCCTGGTAGGGGCCCATGTCGGCGAAGCCGTAGGCGGCTCCGGCGAGGGACGGTTCCGGCTGCATGGTCAGGCAGTAGTTGGTCAGGCCCCGCTCGCACTGTTTGCAGAAGCCGCAGGCGATGTTGAAGGGCAGGACCACGTACTGGCCGACCTGGACCTTGCGGACGGCCGAGCCGACCTCCACGACCTGGCCCAGGTTCTCGTGTCCCAGCGTGCGGCCGGACTCGAACGAGGTGCGGCCCTCGTACATGTGCAGGTCCGAACCGCAGATGTTGGTAGTGGTGATCCTGACGATGATGTCGCAGGGGTGCTCGATCTTCGCGTCCGGTACGTCCTTCACGATGACCGTGCGCGGTCCTTCGTATACCGCTGCTCTCATGATGACTTCCCTTGGTGTCGCGGCATGACCGCTGCACGGCGGTGACGGAGAGGGCCCGAGGAGCCTGACTCGCGGGCTTGCCACGCCGGGGCCGTGGCTACGGTGCGCCTCTGCGGGCCGTTCACCTGTGGTGCCGCCATCGGCCCGCCAGGCGGAGCTTCGGTGCTCCGGCGGCCTGCCGTGCGGGTCCCCGTCGGCCTCCGACGCGAAACAACCACGCACCGATCGATCAGCGGATCCTCCGCATCCAGCCGGTCACCAGCCGGTCACCGACCGAAGACACCTTCTTGACTCAGGTCACCGGCTGGTCACCGTGGTCGTCCTCCAGCATGCGGCGACGTTCCTGCTCGCGCTTGGAATAGGCGGCCGCCCGGATCGCCTCGTCGCTCTCCAGGCCCGATCCCAGCGCGCCGCCCACCGTGGCGATCGAAGCGACGAACCAGGACAGCGTCCAGTAATCCGTGGCGTGCAGCGGGGTCCGTGTCACGGAGGCGAATACTTGGCCGTTGAGGATGAACAGCGCCCACACCAAGTTGATGACCAGCAGACCCGCATAGCAGACCAGCACCCCGACACCCACGGTCACGACCGTGGATGCGTTGTACAGAGCCGTCCTCTTCCTCGCCTCCGGCGAGTCCTCCGCTGATCGATCCCACAGGTTCGCGTCCACGATCAGCCAGCCGATCATGAGCGCGACGGACCCGACCATGGCGACCACGAGGCGTGGCGTGCCCAGGGCCCCGGACAGGCTCCAGATGGTGGAGTCCACGGTGGCGACCGCCCCCGTGGCCAGTGCGGCTGCCAGGGCTTTCGACAGCCCCGGCACCAACCGCCACGGCCGGTTGGCGCGGACCATACCGCCGAGCACCCTCAGATAACCGCGCGGCCCGCTGACGACGTACCGCTGATCAGCCGTCTCCTCCTCACCGATCGGGTCCGGGTGAACAGGCGCAAGACGACTGGTGAAACGTCCCAGCGGCTGACGCCGGGGAGGTCCCTCAGCCCCGGTGGCCCGCGGACTCGCCAAGCTG
Organism: Streptomyces sp. CRN 30; assembly: GCF_034105845.1. Lineage (NCBI taxonomy): Bacteria > Bacillati > Actinomycetota > Actinomycetes > Kitasatosporales > Streptomycetaceae > Streptomyces > Streptomyces sp. CRN 30. The sequence goes on from NZ_JAVRHI010000541.1 coordinate 32,391, forward strand.
AGCACTGCTTCTTCCACCGCCCGCAGGGCCCTGCTCCGAAAGGTCATGCCCCCCAGCGACGGAAGGGACAGCAGCGCCGAGCCGTGTTCATGACTCAGCTCCACCACGAGCTTGCGCCCGTGCGAGTACAACGGAAGGTCGGTGAGCGCCACGACGATGTCCCAGTGCTCCGCACGCCCGCGGTCCATGATCCGGCGCGTCACCGTGGACAGGTCCTCGGCCCCCGCGGTGAAGGGCTCACTGACCACCTCGACGTCGAACCGTCGCCCCCGGCCCGACTCGTCGGCAAGCCGAGCAGGGAGTACCCGGGCCATGTACCGCGCGATCTCCGTCGGTGCATCCGGATCCGCCAAGAGCGCCACGACCGTCACGCCCTGCGACGACTCCCGCATGACCGGACCCTTTCCGTCGGCTGCCCACCAGTGCCCAGGATGTCCCCGGAATAAGGTCGGTGCCCCATGACACGCTGGCCCCCTATCGGCAGGCGATCGGCAGGCAGAGATGGACTGCCCTTCTCAACACAGGACCCGCACGCATCGCCCAGTCGCGATCGTGTGCACCGGTGGCGGCATGTGATGCGGGCCGGGGCCGTGCCGGAGTGGATGCACCCGAAGGAACGCGATCTATCCGCACCCGCTGGACGTCAGACAACGGCAGACCCGACCCATCGATCCCATGATCCGAACGAAACGGCCAGGAGCGCAGGAAGTCCCGTAGGGGCAGGCTGACCACGTGGGTTCCCTGCCCCGACGGGGCTCGGTCGGCCGGGCGGCGGGTCACCGGCGCCCGGCAGAAGCCGGTGCCGTGTGCGGCGCTCCCCGGCTCAGCCGAAGTTCACGTCGCTGCACCACATGTAGGCCTGGTCGAGGTGCGAGGCCTGCCAGATCACGAACAGGATGTGGTGTCCGGTGCAGCCCGAGGTCCGGACGGGAAACGTGATGTCCTGCGCCGGGGCGAAGCGGTCGGTCCGCGTGATGAAGTCGAGGTTGCCCCAGCCCAGGGTCCGGGTCTTGGGGTCGAAGCCCTGCTTGCTCACGTAGACCTTGAAGTAGTCGGCACAGTGGAACGCCTGGTCGTGCAGCTGGACCCAGGTGATCACCACCGCATTCGAGCGACTGAAAGCATTTCCGGTCCCCGGCTGACCAGCATCGACGTCCTGTCCCGACGAGACATTCCCAGCCGGAGCCGTGGAACCCGGCGCCCACCCGACGCGAGAGCCGGGCCGTCGGCCTGCCCTCCACCGGCCCGCGGACGGCGAGAGCCCACAGGACCACTACGTGGGCCTCACCGCCGGAACCGCTGCGCCTGACGCGGACTGTTCCCCACGCCAGCGCTCGGCGGTCGCCGGCGAATCCGGCTGACCACCCCGTACATGTCACTCCTCGCGGACCGCCCGCAGGACGAGGCGCTCGGCGTTCTCGTCATAGGGGCGGCCGTCGAAGCCGCCGAACACCTCCACCCGGCCGAAGCCCGCCTCCTCCACCATCCTCCGCAGCTCCACGGCGCTGTAGACGAACCACACCAGCGTGGCCCTGGTCACCCGCTCACCCCGGACCAGCACCCAGTCACTGCGCAGCCGCGCCCAGTCGTCCAGCACGGTGTCGGTCTGCACCATCAGGTCGTCGCCGCGCCGCACCACTTTGGGCGGGGTGACCTTGCGGGCCAGCAGTTCCTTGCCTGCGAGGTCCAGGACGAGGGTGCCGCCGGGCGCCAGACAGGTGTGCATGGTGCGCAGAGCGCGGGCGTTGTCGGCGGGGTCCTCGAAGTACCCGAACGAGGTGAACAGATTGAGGACGACGTCGAAACGGCCCGGCGCCTCGTACTCGCGTGCGTCGGCCCGTACGTACGTGACCCGGGTGCCGGCGTCGGCCGACCGTTCGCGGGCCCGGTCCAGCATCGCCGGGCTCAGGTCCACCCCGGTCACGTCGTGGCCGCGGCGGGCGAGCGGCACGGTGAAGACACCCGGACCGCAGCACAGGTCGAGCACCCGTGACCCGGGCGGGAAGGACAGGTGCGGTGAGGTGTCGAGCAGTTCCTCGGCCTGGGCCTGGCGCTGCTCGGAGAACAGGAAGTCGTGGAACTCGGTCCAGAAGTCGTCGTCCTGGAATCCGCCCGTCCGTGTCATGGGTCCGCATCGCTCCTTCGTAGTGGTCTCTGTGGGGGCAGGGGGCTGTTGCTCACCCGACGGAACTGCCGGAACCGATGGGGTTGAGGGTCGGGGCGGTGGTCGGGTAGGGCTCGGTGAGGACGCGTACGGTGTTGGCGGCGGCCACCGCGTGGTGTGTGGCGAGTTCGGCGGTCTCGGCCTCCGCGTAGACGATGCCCGCGTACCCGCGGCTGTCGTCCAGGTGCTCGACGCGGTCGCCGGGCTGCTTGACCGGGTACCAGGCCGGGGAGCCCGGCATGTCCGTCAGCCGGTCCAGCCCGGTGACCTCGGTGAACACGCCGGGTGCGGCCGGATAGCCGAGGACGAAGGCGACGGCCGGGCCGCCGGGCAGGTCCGCGTCCATCAGGCCGGGGCGGCGGCCCAGCGCGGCCTCGATCATCGCCTCGTACACGTTGACGCCGAGCGCCCGGCACAGGCCCTCGCCCACCAGGGCGCCCCCGATCCGGGGGTTGACCTCCACCACTTCCGGGCCGTCGGCGGTCAGCACGAACTCCACGTGCGCGAAGCGGTCGGTGTAGCCGATGGCCGCGAGCACCTGGCCTATCCACTGCTCCAGCGAGGCCCGCCGCGCTTCCGGGAAAGCCACGGGAAAGGCGGTGATCTCCTCGCGGAAGTGCGGCTCGGGCGACATCAGCCGGCTGGAGACACCCAGCAGCCGGGTGCCGCCCGCCCAGCTGAGGGTCTCGGCGCTGTACACCGGACCGCTGAAGTAGGGCTCGGTGAACAGCCGTCCCTTCAGGCTCCGCCCGGTCGCCTCGGCGAGGGCCGCGTCCAGTTCGGTCCCGTCGCGCACCAGCCAGACGTTCTGGCTGCCGGTGCCCGCCGTGTCCTTCATGATCGCGGGCAGTCCGGTCTCCTTGAGTACCTGCTCCCGCAACCCGAATCCCGTTCCGGTCCCGGCGTCGGTGGGCTCGACGGCCCGCCCGCGCGTGAGCCCGGCATCGTGGAGCCGGTTGCGCACGGCGGCCTTGTCGCGGGTCAGCCGCAGTACGGCGGCATCGAGCCCGGGCAGCCCGAACCGGGCGGTGAGCTCGGCGCCGACCAGCGTCCAGGTGTCGGTCGAGCTGATCAGACCGCACAGGTGCGGAACGCGGTGCAACGCGTCCGCCACCCGCTCCTCGTCAAAGGTGTCGGTCTCGACGACGTCCAGGGCGTCGGCGGGCAACCGGTCCAGCTCGTACACGTAGTAGGCGGGATCGCGGGTCAGCAGGACCAGCCGCTCGCCGAGCGCGTCGGCGGCGCGGACCAGGTGTCCGAGGCCGAAGGTGAGGGACTCCAAGCAGACGACGCTCACGCCGCTCGCTCCTTCCAGTGCGCCGGGCAGGCGGCGCGCCGCCAGGCCATCCTGGACCAGGGCATGGTCATCTCCTCGGGCGTGCCGACCTCCACGGGTTTGAGCGCTGCCGGGTCGAGGGCTTCCGGGTGCCGGGCGAAGACGCGGTCCACGTAGCGGTGCCCGGTGTCGGCGCCGATCACCAGGTGCAGCCGGTCGGGGTGGCGGCGTGCCTCGTACGTCGCGGTCAGGTACCCGGCGCCGGTGGACAGTCCGGCGAAGACGGCATGGTCGCGCAGCAGGGCGACTGTGCCGGACATGGCATGGGTGAAGTCCAGCCAGTGAACGGCGTCGTAGAGGTGGTGGCGGACGTTGTCGAAGACGATCGACGAGCCGATGCCGGCGATGATCGCCTCCGGGTCGTGGTGGTCCTGGCTGCCGAAGGTGACGCTGCCGAACGGCTGCACCCCCACCAGCCGCACCGAGGGGTCGGTGGCTCTCAGGCGTTCCACGAGGCCCCCGGTCGAGGCTCCGGAGCCCACGCCGCCGACCACGGTCAGCGGGCGGCCGGGGAACGCGGCGGTGATGCGGTCGGCGACCTCGTGGTAGCCGAGGTAGTGGACGTCGTCGTGGTACTGCCGCATCCAGCGGCAGTCGGGGCGTTCGGCGAGGATCTCCTTCACCCGCCGTACCCGTAACTCCTGGTCGAGCTTGAGGTTCCGCGACGGCGTGACCTGTTCGACGGTGGCGCCGAGGATCTCCAACTGGGCGCGGGTGGTGGTGTCGACCGTGGTGGACGCCACGATGTGGCACCGCATGCCGTACCGGTGGCAGGCCAGGGCGAGGGCGTAGGCGTAGATGCCGCTGGAGCTGTCGATCAGGGTCTGACCCGGGCGGACCGTGCCCCGGTCGAGCAGATGACGGACGGCGGTGAGCGCCGAGTAGATTTTCATCGACTCGAACCGCATCAGGACCAGGCCGTCGGTGAGCCGGACCAGGTCGGGGACCTTCAGGGCGTCGGCGATGTGGGGGTGGATCACCCGTAGCCTCCTTGGGCGAATGAGCACTGGTGGCCGAGCGAGTGGAAGAACGCGGACAGGCCGGACTTGACGCCGGCGCCGGGACGGCGGCGGAAGAGGTAGCCGATCAGGGAGCCGGTGTGGGCGACGAAGACGCCGTCGGCCCCGAACCGCTCGCGGTGCGCCAGCACACTGTCGAACGTCGACTTGGGCAGCACCCGCTGCGACAGGGCGGCGCTGGTGGTGGCCGCCCGGGCGACGACGGCCGGGTCGCCGGAGGCGAAGCCCTTCAGCAGGTCGGCCAGGCACCGTTCGTACTCCTCGCCGTGCCGCCGGTAGTGCGCCAGCAGCAGGTCGGTGACGGCAGCGGTGTCGACCGTGCCGGGCTCGGTGACGAAGGCGGTGTGGAAGCCGATGTCCGTCCCCAGCCGCCTCACCACCCGGTGCCGACCGCTGAGGTGGAGCGCGAACTCGTCCAGGAACACGCTGTCGGCCCGCTCGATCGCCGCCAGGATGCCCAGGACCACATCCGTGTCGTACGGCAGGTGGAAGAGCCCGAACAGGCAGCGCAGCGTCGCCACGATGTCGGCGGTCGAACTGGCCATGCCCACCCCCACCTGCAGATCGGAGTGGGTGGTCCAGCGACCGGGCGGCAGGGTGAGCCCGAAGTGCTGCAGGAACAGCCGGGCCGCTGTCGCCGACTTCTCTCCGAGAGGCGGCGGGCCCGGCGCGTGCGATTCCCGGGTGCCTCGGGTGCTCCGGGTGTCGTGGGCGCTGTGGGTGAAGTACACCCACGAATGCCGGTCGACGGGGAAGGACACCACTGCGATGTCCGGGGCGGGGCCCGCTCGCAGAGGGCCTTGGTACAGCTCGCCCAGGGTGCCGTGGCAGACGCCGGACACGGTGCGGCCCGGCCGGTCCGGTGGTGCCGCGCGGAGCTTCCCGGCCGGCGGTGTCAGCACAACCCGTTCCGCTCGCCCTGGTCGCGGGCCGACCGCGTTCTGGCGCGGACGGCGAGGACTCGCGTGATCACGGATCCGTCCTCCTGTCGGTTCCCAGCCCTGCACGCCGACCGGGAAGGAGACGTGGTCGCGCGTATGCCGTGCCGTCGTCCGTGCCGTCAACCTGGTCCGCGAGGTCACCGTGCGCTGCGCAGCCCGCGCCTGCCGCGCGGGTGCAGTGGCAGGTCTTCGGACTCGTGGGCACGTCCGCCGACGAGCCCGGCGGGCGCCCACTGCCGTCGCTTCTCCGGCCCCGAAGGGCTCAGCGCTTCGACGGCGTTCGTTCCCACACACCGCTGCGGGACAGTCCCGGATTCACACCGGGTTCCCTCTGCGTCGCGCCGTCGCACGCCTGATGGGGCGCCGGACGCGAACCGACTGCGTTACTCAGGCTAGGGGCACCTGTGACGTTGCGACAGAGGTTGTTCGCGGGTTGTCCTGATGTGGTAGACGGTTGAAGTGCCCGATGTGGGCGCAAGGCTGGACGTGCCGTGGGATGCCGACGTGGTGCGAGGCGCTGCGTTCCGCGCGCGCGATCGTGTACCCGAGCCGTGGAGAAGCACGAGCCGGGTCACCCCGCGATCCGGGCACCCGATTCCTGCGTCGTCGGCTGTCAGGACAACGGGTTTTCAGCCTGATGACCCGTCCGCTGTGGCTTGATCGAGTCTCTGCGGGCCCCAGAACCGCCGTGCCGACCGCCGTCGTGCCGTCTGCTGTCGTGCCGTCTGCCGTCTGCCGTCGTCGCCGTGCCGTCCGGCGCCTCGCGCGTCGGCCTGGACGCCTGTCGGTCTCAAGTCGCTGGCCGGCCTCGAGTCGGTACCGGCCGTGCCGGACGAACGCTTCTTCGTCATGTCCTACGGCGACGCCGTCAGCGGCCCGCGCAATGTCACGGGCGCCGAGAACCTGGGCCGCTACCTGCGCTCGGTCGGGCGGTGACGGCGGCGGAGACCTGAAGTCCGGCCTTCCGTGCCCGCGGTGTCCGTCCTCAGCGCTCAGCGAAGCGCCTGGGCCGCGTACAGCGCACCGACCGAGGCGGCGAGGGCGCCCAGCAGCAGACGGAGGAACCGTTCGGGCAGGCGGTGCTGGAGGTGAGCACCCAGGTAGCCGCCGATCAGCCCGCCCAGTCCGCAGGCCAGTCCGAGGAGCCACTCGGGGGCGATGTTCTCCCCGTCGGTGAGGGACAGCAGTGCGTAGGTACCGGCACCGACCAGTGAGGTCAGGAAGGTGGAGGCGAGGGCGGCCGGGGCGACCTGGGCGACGGGAAGGCCACGGCCGACCAGGAGGGGGCCGAGGAGGGAGCCGCCGCCGATGCCGTAGATGCCGCCGACCGTGCCGACCGCCACCGCCAGGACGGTGACGGAGCGCGCTGACGGCTCGGCCGGTCGGGGTGTGGCATTGGGGCGCAGGGTGCGGACCATGAGCCAGGTGCCGAGGGGGAGCAGCAGGGCGGCGACCAGGAGCCGGAAGACGGTCGGCCCGGGCAGGGCGAAGACACGGATGACCGTGCCCAGTACGACTCCGGGCAGGGTGCCGGCGATCAGGCGGCGGGTCAGCGGGCCGTAGAGGCTGCCGTCACGGCGGTAGCGCAGCAGGGCGCCGGGACCGGCGACGACGTTGTAGAGGAGATTGGTCGGGGTGACGGCGGGGCTGGGCACACCGAGCACGCTCAGCTGGACCGGCAGTAGGAACACGGCGCCGGAGACTCCCACCGGCGCGGTGACGAGTGCGATGAGCACGCCTGCGGCGAAGCCGGCAATTCCCGTTGGCCAGTCCACTGTTGTCCCTCTGTGGTATCCGTCGCACGCTCCGGCGATCGATCGTCAGGGGACATCCTGCGGTGGCTGCTCGCTGCCGGAAGCCTTCCGTGGGCGTGGGCGCGGGCGCGGGCGCGGGCGCGGGCTGCGGGAGAAGTGGCGGGCGCTGGGTACCAAGGCGGCGGCGGCCGGTGCGACAAAACACGTGAGCGCGCACACCAGGAGGATCTCCCGGGCACCGAAGGTGGCGATGGCGGGGGCGATGAGGGCGAGGCCGAGCGGGGCGAGGCCGTAGGAGAGCAGGAAGTCCAGGGAGGAGACCCGGGCCAGCTTGTCGGGTTCGACCTCGCGCTGGGTGGCGGTGAACCACGGCACGTTGAACAGTTCGATCCCGATGCCGGCGACCGCGTAGGCGGCCAGTACGGCGGCGGGGTGCGTCGGGAACACCAGGCTGAGCGGGGCGAGACCGTAGGCGGCGAGTCCCGCCAGAGCGATCCAGCCCTGCGAGCACGGGCGCCAGCGCCCCATGAGCAGGGCTCCCGCCAGGGCGCCGGCCGTGTATGCGGTCAGCGCCCCGGCGAGGACGGCTTCCGTGCCGTACGCGTCGCGGCTGACCAGGGGCAGCGCGACGCCGGTGGCGGAGTAGCCGGTGGCGATGACGGCGGTCAGCGCGGCCAGACCGGAGAGGAACCACGGATGCCTGCGGGCCTCGCGGAGGCCGTCGGCGAACTCGCCGAGGAACGAGACTCGTCGGGTGCGGGCAGTGTTCTGGGTACCGCTGACGACTTCGAGACCGGCGGAACCGGCGGCATCGGCGGAACCGGCCGCATCGGCGGAGCCGGGCCCAGGGACGAGTGCGGCGACGAGCCAGAGCAGGCCGATGCCCACCAGCAGCGTCCGCAAGCTGAGGAACAGGGCGAGCAGGGCGGTCAGTGACGGCCCCGTGAGGGTGGTGACGCGGACCGCCAGGGTCATGGCGGCGTTGGCCTGTTGCCTGCGGTCGGCGTCGACGACCTCGGCGGTGAGTGCCTGGAAGGCGGGCCGGCACGCGCCCTGCCCCGCACCGGCCAGGACGGCGGCCACCGCCATGAGCGCCAGCGAGCAGCCGAGCCCGACCGCTATCAGCGGAGCCGCGGCCCCTGCGGCCAGTCCCGCCCACAGGACGACGCCCCGACGGGAGTACCGGTCGGCCAGCACCCCGGCCACGGGCACCGCCGCGAGGAAGCCCACGGTACGGGCCGCGAGCAGCAGACCGAGGCCGGTGGCGGTGAGCGTGCGGTCGAGCACCGCGAGCCCCAGCACGAACGGCAGGGCCCAGGTGGCCAGGCCCGAGGCAGTGGCACCCGACCACAGCCGCAGGAACGTGGAGTCGAGCAGAACGGAGGGTCGCTTCTCGGGGCGGGTCTCGCGGGCTGCGGGCCGTACGGATTCCGTGGGCACGTCTGGCGCTCCCGTCGTTCTCGGCGGACTGGCGGACTGGCGGACTGGTCCGGATGGTCGTCATCCTGTCCGATGCGGCTGCTCCGCAGCCCACGGTTCTGTCCAGAGGACGTCGAGGGACGGCGCTCTCTGTCCTTGGCTCCCACGGAAACGGACGGGACCTGCCGCGCCGCCTCAGGCGCCGACGACCAGGCCGCCGCCCTGCGCGAGTTCCGCCGAGCCGCCGCCCCGGCCGCTCAACAGCCGTTTGGCCAGGGCGGACGCATCCTGCCCCGCGGCTCGCGCGGCGCTGTTGACCGCCGCTACCAGCTGCCCATTGGGCGCCGAGCAGTTCCGCGACAGCCACCTCTACTCGCCCGAGCGGGTACGGCACACCAGCCAGCGCCGGTCGAGCGTGATCGCCGAGCCGGCACGGGCGTTTGTTACGCTGCCCCAGCCTCCCGTGGGGGAAGTCCGGTGAGAGTCCGGCGCTGACCCTCCCCCAAGCTCTCGGCTCCGCTCGAGCAGGGGGTGCCCCCATCGGTGTGCGCGACGACCTGGTGTTTCGTCGCGTGAGCCCGATCGCCCGTGGGTGGTGCGACCCGTTGACTGCTCGCCGTGGACTGCGAGAGGGGACCGCGCGGCCGGTGCGCCGTACGGGCTGCCTCCTCCCCGACCTTCTTCCGGCGGCCCGAGGTGAAGGACCGCCACCACCGTGCCACCGAGTACCACAGTGCGAGCCGATCACAGCCGGAAGTCCACGGCGCCGCTGGTCATCGGACTCGCGGCCGTGCTGTTGGCGTCGCTGGTGTGCGGGGTGGGTCTGGGGGCCGCCGGGATCGGCTGGGGCGGGGTCTTCCGGTTCCTGTGGGCCGGGCTCACGGGCGGCACCGTGCACACGGAGGACGTCGCCGCGTACACCATCGTCTGGGAGATCCGGCTGCCGCGTGTCGTGCTCGGCGCGGTCGTCGGTGCGGGCCTGGCGTCCGTCGGCGTGGCCGTGCAGGCCATGGTCCGCAACGCGCTCGCCGATCCGTTCGTGCTGGGCATCTCCTCCGGTGCGGCCGTGGGCGCCAACGCCGTCATCCTGCTCGGGCTGTTCGCCGGACTGGGGGTGTGGGCGCTGTCGGTGTCGGCGTTCGCGTCGGCGCTCGCGGCCATGGTGCTGGTGTACGCGGTGGCCCGCTCGCCGTACGGGCTGACGCCGCTGCGGCTGATCCTCACCGGAACGGCGCTGGCGTTCGGCTTCGAGGCCGTCACCACGGTGATGGTGTTCAGCGCGGCCCGGGGCGAGGCGGCCCGTGCCGCGGTGATGTGGCTGCTGGGCAGCCTGGGCGGCGCGACCTGGGCCCAAGTGCCCCTGGCTGCCGTGACGGTGGCCGCCGGTTGGGTGTGGCTGCGCGTGCGGGCCGAGGCGCTCAACGCGCTGGCCATGGGTGACGAGACGTCAGCGGCGCTCGGTGTCCCACCGGGGCGGTTGCGCAGGGAGATCTTCCTGGTCACCGCCGCCGTGACCGGGACCGTGGTCGCGGTCAGCGGGGCGATCGGCTTCGTCGGGCTGATGGTGCCGCACCTGGTGCGGATGCTGGTGGGCGCCGACCACCGGCGGGTGCTCGCCGTCGCGCCGCTCGCCGGGGCCGTCCTGCTGGTGTGGGCGGACGTGCTGTCCCGGCTGCTGCTCGCGCCGGCGGAACTGCCGGTCGGAGTGATCACCGCGGTGGTCGGTGTGCCCGCCTTCCTGCTGCTGATGCGGCGCGGCGGCTACGCGTTCGGAAGCCGCTGACAGCGGCGGGGGAGGGGTATCCGGTCATGCGGTTGGACATCGAGGACGTGACGGTCGAGGCGGCCGGGGCCCGGCTGGTGGAGGACATCCGGCTCACCGTGGCCGACGGCGCCTTCGTCGGACTGGTCGGCCCGAACGGCAGCGGCAAGTCGACGCTGCTGCGCTGCGCGTACCGGGCGCTGCGTCCGGCGGCGGGCGCCGTGCGGCTCGACGGGGACGACGTGCACGCGCTGGCGCCCCGGGCCGCGGCACGGGTGCTGGCCGCGCTGCCGCAGGAGTCGGCCGCCGAGTTCGACTTCACCGTCGCCGAGGTGGTCGCGATGGGGCGGCTGCCGCACCGGGAGCGGACCGCCGCCGAGGACCGGGAGATCTGCGCGCGGGCCATGGACCGTACCGGGGTCGGCCACCTCGCCGACCGCGGGTTCCTGGCCCTGTCCGGCGGCGAGAGGCAGCGGGTGCTGATCGCCCGCGCGCTCGCCCAGCGGCCCCGGGTGCTCGTCCTCGACGAACCCACCAACCACCTCGACATCGCCCACCAGCTGGACGTGCTGTCCCTGGTCCGGGCCAGCGGCCTGACCGTCCTGGCCGCCCTGCACGACCTCAACCTGGCCGCCGCGCACTGCGACGTGCTGTACGTGATCGCCGGCGGCCGGATCGTCGCCTCCGGACCGCCGCACGACGTCCTCCGGCCCGAGCTGCTCGGCGAGGTGTTCGGGGTGCGCGCGCACCCCGTGCGGCATCCGGAGACCGGCGCCGTCCAACTGCTCTTCGACCTGCTCCCGACCACCCCCTGAGCCCTGAGGATGCCGCCCATGCGCAAGCTGTTCACCGTCTCCCTCTCCCTCCTCACGACGGTCACGGTCACCGGCTGCGGTGCCACGGTCGAGTCGGACCCGCCTGCCGCCGAGAACTCCGCGAGGTCCGGGGTCACTCTCGAGAACTGCGGCCGCGACGTCACCTACGACAAGCTCCCGGAACGCGTCGTCACCAATGACGTCGGCATCACCGAGCTGATGTTCGCCCTCGGCCTGGAGGACCGCATGGCCGGGTTCGCGATGGCCGACGACAAGGGTGACGTGAGCGACCTGCCGTACAAGGACGCCTACGACAAGGTGAAGTGGCTCTCCAAGGACCGGCTGACCAAGGAGAACGTGCTCGACGCCCGCGCCGACCTGGTCTTCGCCGGCTGGAACTACGGCTTCAGCGAGGACACCGGTCTTACGCCCGACGCCCTGGAGGAGCTGGGCATTCCCTCCTACCTCCTCACCGAGTCCTGCCGCAACGGCCGCAGCGACACCTCGCGCGGCATCATGCCGCCCCTGGACGCCCTGTACACCGACCTCGCCAACCTCGGCAGACTGTTCGGGGTCGAGGAGCGGGCGGAGAAGCTGATCGCCGACTACAGGCAGCAGGTCGCCGTCGTACGGGCGAAGGCTCCCCAGGGCGAGGACCGGCCCACCGTCTTCCTCTACGACAGCGGTGAGACCCAGCCCTTCACCTCCGGCCGTTACGCCGGCCCCGAACAGATCATCAGCGAGGCCGGCGGGGTCAACGTCATGCACGACGTCGAGGACTCCTGGACCACCGTCGGCTGGGAGACCGTCGTCCAGCGCGACCCGGAGACCATCGTGGTCTGCGACTACGGCGACGTGAGCGCCGAACGGAAGAGGGACTTCCTCCTGTCCTACGCGCCGCTGCGCAACGTCTCGGCCGTCAAGAACCGGCGGATCTTCACCCTGGACTACGCGGATCTGGTCGAGAGCCCGCGCAACCCCTCGGCCGTCGCGGCCCTCGGCGCGTACCTGCGGAAGGTGGCCGGTGGCCGGTAGCAACACGTAATAACAGGCCCTTTGGTCTCATCGGATCGACGAGACGAACAGAACCAACCAGCAGCGAACCAGAGGGGATGACCTATCTGTCGGGCGCGTTCGGGGCGGTGTCCAGGGGAACGGGCGGGGCCTGGTCGAGGACGGCGCGGCGCAGTTGTTCCAGCTTGGGCGGCAGCAGTGGGGCCATGGCGTAGCGGGCCCTGCCACGGCGGTAGCTGAGGAGCAGGCCCTTCTCCTCCAGCGGCATCCCGGGCGGGCGCAGCACGGCCTCGCCGTCCTCGCGCAGGGTGCCTGCGTGGTTGACGAACAGGCTGACCCAGAGCCGGCTGGTGCCGTGGGCCTGCTGGACCAGCGGTGTGCGCACCGCGAGCCAGCGTTCCAGCGCGGCGCGGGCGATGGGGGAGAGGGCGTACCAGGCGTCGTCGGCCTGACGCGCGCCGGCGTTCTGGGGGCGCCGGGCGACGTACACCGCCTCGTTGCCGGGGGCGAAGTGGGACAGGCGCAGCGCGGTCAGCTCCCCGGCGCGCGGCGCCGTGTCCAGGACCAGGGCGAGCAGGGCGGTGAGCCGAGTGAGTGCCGGGGACATCGCGCTGTGGACGTTGTGGTCGAGTTCGCGGCGCAGGGCCGCCAGGGTGCCGTAGTCGGGGGTGGGGCGCAGCGGCACCCGGCCGCCGGACCCGAGCCGCAGCGGGGGCAGCCCGTGCGCCTTGCGCAGCAGGTCCAGGCAGTGCAGCCGGGCCGCGTTGGTGGCCTCCGAGGTGGGCGGGGAGCCGCCGCCCGCTGCCTGGCGGGCGCGCAGCGCGCCGGACTCCGCCAGCCGCAGGTACGTCGTCAGCGTCTCCCGCTCGAGCAGCCGCCGCAGGCTGCGCCGGGCGGGCACGGGCAGCCCGCCCCGGACCAGGGCCCGTTCCAGTTCCCCACGGACCATCGTCAGCTGACGCCGCCGCGCCTGACCGACCCTCAGGTCGGCGAGGAGCGCGTCGAGCGTGGCGATCGAGGCGTACTGAGACATGCTTTCGATTGTGGCGCACCGGGGCGGTGTGGTGGTGGAGACGGTTCCGCATCGACCGCGGGGCGGGCCCCGGACAGGTGTGTCCGGGGCCCGCCCCGTGGGGTCAGGAGCGTGAAGAGCCCGCCGTCGTGAGCGACGGCTCCGCCGTCTCCGGCGGCCGGGGGCCCGCCTCGCTGAGGCCGTAGCGCTGGTGGAACGTGCGCAGGAAACGGGGCGCGTACCAGGCGGCGGTGCCGAGCAGGCGCATCGCCGCGGGGACGAGCACCCCGCGTACGGCGACCGCGTCGATGAGGATGGCCAGCCCGCTGCCCAGGCCGAACATCTGCATGAAGCTCAGCTCGGCCGTGCCGAAGGCGAAGAAGCTCACCGCGAGCAGGCAGGCCGCCGCGCTGACGATGCGGCCGGTGTGCCCGAGGCCGTCGGCGACGGCCGTCACGTTGTCCGCGCCCTCGTCGTGGAGCTCCTTGATCCGGCTGGTGACGAACACCTCGTAGTCCATCGAGAGACCGAAGGCGATGCAGAACATCAGCACCGTCATCGACACCTCCATCGGCTGCGCGGTGAAGCCCAGCAGGGAGGAGAGGTGGCCGTCCTGGAAGATCCAGGTCATCACGCCGAGCGTCGCCCCCAGGCTGATCATGTTCAGGGCCAGGGCGCGCAGTGGCTGCACGATGCTGCCGGTGAACAGGAAGAGCAGGACGAACGTGGTCAGCAGGACCAGGCCCACGGCGAGGGGAAGCCGGTTGCTGATGGCGTCCTTGGAGTCGACCAGTTCGGCGTCGCTGCCGCCCACCAGAGGCTGCGTCCCGGCGGGCGCGTCGAGTGCCCTCACCTGCCCCACCAGGTCCTGGGCCGCGTCCGACTTCGGCGTCAGGCCGCTCACCACGTTGATCTGCTGGGCGTCGGGGCGGCCGAGCGCGGTGTTGCCGGGGCCGGTCGCCGCGGTCCGCCCGTCGGCGTAGGTCCCCGCGCCGGTCTCCACGCGGACGACGTCCGGGAGACCGGACAGTTCGACCGCGTACGACCGCAGCGCGGCCTCCTCCACGGGTTCGTCGAACACGACGCGCAGGGCCGCGTCGTCGTTGCCGTCGAACTTCTCCCGCAGGACCGTCGCCACCTGGCGGCTCTCGGCGCCCTCGGACAGCACGCGCTCGTCCGGTGTGCCGAAGGAGATGCCCAGCAGCGGGCCGGCCGCCAGGAGCAGTACCGCGAGCACGGGCAGGGTGGTGAGGGCGGGCCTGCGCATGACGGCGCGGGCCAGCCGCCCCCACAGGGGCGCCCGGGCGCCGGAGCGCTTCCGGGCTGTCCAGGGCAGCCGTCCGCTGTTGACCCGGTGTCCCAGGACGGTCAGGAGGGCGGGCATCACGAAGAGGGTGCTGACGGCGGCGATGACGACGACGCCGATGCCGGCGTAGCCGAACGAGCGCAGGAAGTACTGCGGGAAGACCAGGAGCGCCGTGAGCGCGGCCGCCACGGTCGCGGCGGAGAACGCGACCGTCCGGCCCGCCGTGTGCACCGTCCGCCGGACGGCGTCCTCCACGGACGCCCCCGCCCCCAGCTGCTCGCGGAACCTGCTCACCATCAGCAGCGCGTAGTCGATGCCGAGGCCCAGACCGAGCGCCGTGGTCAGGTTGACCGCGAAGATGGAGACGTCCGTGACGCTCCCGAGGACGTACAGCTCGGCGAAGGTGCCCATGATGGCGATGAGCCCGATGGCCAACGGCAGCAGCGCCGCGACCACGCTGCCGAAGACGACGAGGAGCAGGACGAGGGTGAGCGGTACGGCGATCGCCTCGGCCAGGAGCAGGTCCTCGCCCGACTGCGTCCCCATCTCGGTGTTCACGGCGGCGCCGCCCCCGGCACGGACGGTGAGCCCGTCGCCGTACGCTCCCGTGTAGGCGTCGATGACGCTCTTGGCGTGCTCGCTCTGCTCGGTCTCGTCGCCCTCGACGTGGGCGAGGATCAGGGCCTCGCGGCCGTCCTCCGAGCGGAGGGGGGCGCTGCCGGTGTCCCAGTAGGAGAGGACGTTCTCCAGGTCCTGCTCCTTCTTGAGGTCGGCGACCAGGGCGCGGCCGTCGCGCTGCACCGCCGGGTCGTCCACGCCGCCCTCCGGCACGGTGACCAGCAGGAGCAGGTTGGTCTCGCCGCCGAACCGCTCCTCGACGACCTCCTGGGCCCGGCTGGACGCGGAGGCCGGGTCGTCGTAGCCGCCTCCCAGTAACTTGCCGAACGCGCCGGCGCCCACGGCCCCCATGAGAGCCAGGCCCACCACGGCGGTGACGAGCACCAGCCGGGCCCTGCGGATCGCCAGTTCGGCGATGCGGTCAAACACGTGTGTTCTCCTCTGTGACCTTGCGCGAAGTGGAAGCGCGATGCCGGACAGCCAGGCGGAGCGGGGGGACTCGGCGGCTCGCCGGCATCGCGACGACGACGCTAACGGGGGGAAGAGGAGATTGGCAGTGTGAGAATTACCTGACACCGCACGCGACTTCGGGCATGGGTCGGGGCACCCCTCGGTTCGGTGCGCCGGGAGCAGTGGCGGACCGTTGACAGGGCGCGGGTGGCGGCGCAGACTCGGGCCATCGCCCGTCGCTGTGAAAATAACTTCACTATGCGAACAACGTCCTCGACGACGAGGAGAACAGTTCATGCACACGACCGTCGGCATCATCGGCGGCGGCCCCTCCGGGCTGCTGCTCGCCCGCCTGCTGCACCGCGCCGGGATCGACAGCGTCGTCCTGGAGCGCCGCGACCGTGCCTACGTCGAGCAGCGGCAGCGCGCCGGCATCCTCGAGCAGGCGACGGTGGACGTCCTGCGGGCGGCCGGCGCGGGGGAGCGGCTGGACCGCGAGGGCATGCCCCACGACGGCATCGAACTCCGCTTCGGCGGGCGCGCCCACCGCATCGACTTCCCCGAGCTGACCGGCGGCCGCCGGGTGTGGGTCTACGCCCAGACGGAGGTCGTCAAGGACCTCATCGCCCTGCAGCTCGCCGAGGGCGGACCGCTGCACTTCGGGGCCGAGGTGCGCACGGTCGAGGGCGTCGACACCGACCGCCCCGTGATCCGCTACCTCCACGAGGGCCGGGAACAGACCCTGACCTGCGACTACGTGGTCGGCTGCGACGGCTTCCACGGGGTGGCCCGCAGCGCGGTGCCCGAGGCGGAGAGGAGGACGTACGAGCGGACCTACCCGTACTCCTGGCTGGGCATCCTGGCCGACGCCCCGCCCGTCTTCGAGGAGCTGATCTACGCCCACTCCGAGCGGGGCTTCGCGCTGGCGAGCATGCGCTCCGAGGCGGTCAGCCGGCTCTACCTCCAGGTCCCGAACGGCACCGACCCGGACGACTGGCCCGACGAGCGGATCTGGGACGAGCTGGACGCCCGCCTCAGTCTCGACGCGGACCCGGGGTGGCGGCTCGAGCGCGGCCCCGTCACCGCCAAGTCGGTGCTGCCGATGCGCAGCAGCGTCACCGAACCGATGCGGTACGGCCGGCTCTTCCTGGCGGGCGACGCCGCGCACATCGTGCCGCCCACCGGCGCCAAGGGTCTGAATCTGGCCGCCGCCGACGTCACCGTGCTGGCCCGGGCCCTCGCGCACCTGAAGGACACGGGTTCGGACCGGCTGCTCGAGGCGTACTCGGCGACCTGTCTGGAGCGGGTGTGGCGGGCCGAGCACTTCTCGTACTCCATGACCACCACCCTGCACGCCGACCCCGCGCAGTCCCCCTTCGAGACGAAGCTCCAGCTGTCGCAGCTCGACCGCGTCGCGGCCTCCCGGCACGCGGCGGCCGAACTGGCGGAGAACTACACGGGGTTGCCGTTCGGCGCAATTCCGTCAGAAGCGCCCTAGGTGCGGTTGCCCTTGGGCTTCGCCGGCTGGTCGGGCGTACCGTGCGGCGGCGGGCTGAACGGCTCCGGCGAGGTCGCCGGCGTGACGGGGGAGCCCGCACGGTGGGCGCCCACCTCGGGGCGCAGGGCGCCGGGATCGCCGGACGTCGGTTCGGCGCCCGCGCGCAGCTGCTCCAGCCGGGCCGTCAGTGCCTGGACCGCCGGGAGCCGGTCGGCGTGCTCGCGCTCGTACGCCAGCAGCCGTTCCACCTCCTCGACGGTGAGCGAGCGCACCCGGCTCTCCACACTGCCGATCGGCAGCTGGTCGTAGTCGGGCAGCGGCAAGGTGCTGCGGTCGGCCATGACTGGCACTCCTCCCTCAAGTCCTGCTGATGCTCGTCCTGCTGATGCACGTCCTGGTGGTCCCGTGGCGGGTGACGCCGTGCGCGGTGACGCCGTGCCTCACGAGCGGGCCCTTCCGGCCGTGCCGGGCACCGGCACGGCCGTCGTCGACGCCGGGTGCGCCCCGTGGGGAGCGTGCCCGTCAGTGGGCGCCCAGTCCGCCGCTGCCGAAGGAACCGCTGCCGCCGTTGCTCCAGCGGTGCCGGGCGTTCCCGCTGGGCCGCGAGGAGGAGTTGCCGAAGCCGTGCAGATCGTGCGGGAGTGTCCGAGTGTCGCTCTGCGGCATCTCGTCCGGCTCCCGGCACATGCTCTCCTCGTACACCGGCCCGCCGTCGGGCAGCTTGGGCTGCTCCTCGGGCAAGGGCCGTGGCAGCTCACGGCGCCAGATCCGCCTGCCCAGAAAGAGGGCACCGATCAGCACCGCCACCACGACCAGTCCGGCCACGAACGGGCCTATACCGATCATGTGATCCCGGTTCACGGCGAGATCCATCAGTTCCGTGTTCATGCGACGCGAGTACCCGTGGCCGCACCGCCGAACCAGTGCTTCCGGTTTACTTCTCCCGGGCGATGCGCGTCTGCGAACGGTTCGCCCGGCGGATCGCGTCGAGCAGCTCCGGCTTCGTCATCCGTGACCGCCCGCCTATGCCGAGCCGCCGGGCGACCTCGTAGAGGTGCTGCTTGGACGCGTCCTCGTCGACACCCTCACCGCTGCGCCCGCCCTGTCGCCGGGGCCGCGCGGACCGCGGGTCCGAGGGGCCCCGGCGGCCGCCCTCCTTGCGTTCCCAGTGGTCACCGACCTTCTCGTACGAGTGCTTGAGCGCACCGTAGGCGACGCGGTGGGCGCGCTCGCCCTCGCCGTAACTGCCGACCGCCGCGTCGTGCGCCGCGATCCAGGTGCGCCGGGCCTCCTCGGGGGAGCGCTGCAAGGTCGAGGGCAGCTCCTGCCGTCCGGGCATGACCGCTCACCTCCTGTACCGGGGTGTGCACGGGTGCCCGGCCGTATTCCGCGAAAACAGATGCGGCGAGCGCCGGTTTGGTGTAAGCCGCCACGGCTACCCGCCCGGTGTGACCTCAACGACTTCCCAGCAGGAACTCTTCCGCTTCCTCGAGGACCGCTTCGCATGTGCGCAGGCGTGCACCGAGTGCGCGCGGGCCTGTGCGCTGCGCGCCAGCCTCGTGGATCCGGACGGGTCCACCGACCAGGAACGCGTACGGCGCAAGGGCATCATGTGCGCCGAGGTGTGCGACGCGACGTGCCGGATGCTCTCCGAACAGGCGGGGCAGGACGAGGCCACCCTCCGCGCGCAGGTGGAGTGGTGCCGCACCGTGTGCCTGGAGACCGCGCAGGCCTTCGACGAGCACCCCGGTGCGGAGGACGGCGCGAAGGCGTGCCGCGAATGCGCCCAGGCCTGCACCGACTTCCTGGCGACGCTGGACGCCTGACCCCCGCACGCCCGACCCCGCACGCCTGATCCCCGTACGCCTGGCTCCGCACGCCTCTCCCCCGTACGCCCGGCGCCCGCCGTCCGACGCCCGCCATCGCGACCCGGGGGCGGCCCGCGCCACCACGCTTCCCGTCCGGCACCGTACGAACCCGGAGCACACGCCGCCATACTGGACGGGCTGGGGCGGGGCCGGACACACCGGGGGGCGGTCGCAGGCGATGGCGGACTCCAGACTGATCCAGGGCCGGTACCGGTTGCTCGACCGGATCGGGCGCGGCGGGATGGGCGAGGTGTGGCGCGCGCGGGACGAGTCCCTGGGGCGGCAGGTCGCCGTGAAGTTCCTCAAGCCGGGGCAGCCGCAGTCCGGTCACACCTTCGCCCGGGTGCTCAGGGAGCGGTTCCGCCGCGAGGCCCGGGTCGCCGCCGCGCTCCAGCACCGCGGGGTCACCGTCGTGCACGACTTCGGCGAGGCGGACGGCGTGCTGTACCTCGTGATGGAGCTGCTGGAGGGCCGCGACCTCAGCCAGCTCCTCGCGGACAACCGGCACCATCCGCTGCCCGTCGCCGACGTCGTGGACATCGCCGGGCAGGGCGCCGCCGCCCTGGCGTACACCCACCGGCAGGGCATCGTGCACCGGGACCTCAAACCCGCCAACATCATGTGGCTCACCGACGGCACGGTGAAGATATGTGACTTCGGCATCGCCCGGCTCGGCCACGACATCGGCCTCACCTCCCGGCTCACCGGCACCGGCATCGCCATGGGCACCCCGCACTACATGTCCCCCGAGCAGATCGGCGGCGACCCGGTCGACCACCGCAGCGACCTGTACTCGTTCGGCTGTGTGCTCTACGAGATCGCCACCGGGGTGCCGCCCTTCGACCTCGACGACGCGTGGGCCGTCCTCGTCGGCCACCGGGACACCCCGCCCGAGCCGCCGCGCGGCCACCGGGCCGAGCTGCCCGGGTACCTGGAGCGGATCATCCTCGACCTGCTCGCCAAGGAGCCCGACCGACGCCCCCGGGACGCCGGCGAACTGGAACGCCGACTCGGCGAGGAACGCAGCGGCGCCCCCGCCCCCGTGCCGACGGCCGTGCCGTACCCCGTGACGGCCGTGTCGTACCCCGTGACGCCCATGCCCCGGCCGCGCTCGAGCCAGGAACCCTCCCGGGCGTCCCGCCTTCCGTCCTGGACGCGAGGCATGACCACCGGGCACAAGGCGACCGGTGCCGGGCTGCGCACCACCCCGCCGGACCCCTCCGCGGGCCTCAGCGGTGAGTGGATCGCCCGCCCCGCCACCGGTCGCGCCGAGCAGCTCGTCCCCGAACGGCCCGCCCCGTCGCTCGCACTGCTCACCGCCCTGGCGGGACGGCACGACGCGGGCATCGGCCTGGGCCGTCTCGGCCGCTGGGCGGAGGCGGGCGAGGTGCACCGCGTGGTCGCCGCCGAACGCGAGCACGCCCTCGGCCCCGACCACCCCGACACCCTCACCAGCCGCTACGAGGTCGGCTTCACCCTCGGCCGCACCGGCCGACCCGCCGACGCACTGCGCGAGTACGAGCACGTCGCCCGCGCCCGGGAGCGGGTCCTCGGCCCCGAGCACCCCGATACGCTCGCCGCCCGCCAGGAGACGGCCTACGCCCTCGGCAGGCTGGGCCGCCACTTCGAGGCCCACCAGGCGTACACCTCCGTGCTCGCCGTCCGGACCCGCGTCATGGGTCCCGACCACCCGGACACCCTCCGCTGCCGCCACAACCTCGCCTTCAACCTCAGCCGGCTGGGCCGCCTGGAGGACTCCTGCGCGATGGCGTCCGAGGTGGCCGCCGCCCGCGCGCGGGTGCTCGGCCCGGACCACCCCGACACGCTCGTCACCCGGTACGAGGTCGCCTACCTGCTGGGCCAGTCGGGCCGCTGGCCGGAGGCGCTGCACGGGTACCAGGAGGTCGCCGGGGCCCGCGCCCGCGCGCTCGGTCCCGACCACCCCGACACCCTCTCCGCCCGCTACGAGGTCGGCATCAGCCTCGGCCGGCTCGGCCGCAGCGCCGAGGCCCTGACGCTCTACCGGGACCTCGTCGACGACCGCACCCGCGTCCAGGGACCCACCCACACCGAGACCCTCCGTGCCCGCCACGGCCTCGGCGTCAACCTCGGCCGGCTCGGCCGCTGGGAGGAGGCGCTCGCCGAGTCCCGCGACGTGTGCGCGACACGCGAGCACGTCCTTGGCCCGGACCACCCGGACACCCTGGTCAGCCGCCGCGAGGTCGCCGTGGGACTCGGGTGGCTGGGGCGCTGGGCCGACGCCCTCACCGAGTACCGGCGGGTGGCCGACGCCCGGACACGCGTCCTCGGCGCGGGCCACCCCGACGCGCTCGCCAGCCGCAACGACGAGGCGCACTGCCTGGAGCGGCTCGGGCACGGCCAGGAGGCCGCGGAGCTGTACCGGAGGGTGGCGGCCTGGCAGGAGCGCGCTCCGGGCGGCCACTGACAGCCGGCTCGGGGCGTGCTACCAAGGACCCGGGTTGCCTACGACCGGGAGGGCGGGAGTGACCGGGGGCCGGAAGGATGGGAGTGGCCGGGAGGGCGGGAGTGGCCGAAGCGACCATGGTGACTAAGCCGGCCGAGGGAACCGTCGAGCGCCGCCCTTACGACGTCGTGATCGTCGGCGGGGGCCACAACGGACTGGTCGCCGCCGCCTACCTCGCCCGCGCCGGGCGGTCCGTGCTCCTGCTGGAACGGCTGGCCGCCACCGGCGGCGCCGCCGTCTCCGCGCGGCCCTTCCCGGGCGTCGACGCGCGCCTGTCGCGCTACTCCTACCTGGTCAGCCTGTTGCCGCGGAAGATCGTGCGCGACCTCGGCCTGGGCCTCCGGCTGCTGCGGCGCCCGGTCTCCTCGTACACGCCCGCCGAGCGCGCCGGACGGCCCACCGGGCTGCTCGTGGGCGGCGGCGCGCGGCGCACCCGGGCGGCGTTCGCGCGGCTGACCGGGTCGGACCGCGAGTACGAGGCCTGGCGGCGCTTCTACGGCATGACGGGCCAGGTCGCCGAACGGGTGTTCCCGACCCTGACGCGGCCGCTGCCCACCCGGGACGAACTGCGCACCCGGATCGGTGACGAGGACGCCTGGCGCATGCTCTTCGAGGAGCCCGTCGGCGTGGCGATCGAGGAGCACTTCGCCGACGACCTGGTCCGCGGTGTCGTCCTCACCGACGCCCTGATCGGCACCTTCGCCGACGCCCACGACCCCTCCCTGGCGCAGAACCGCTGCTTCCTGTACCACGTGATCGGCGGCGGGACGGGCGACTGGGACGTGCCCGTCGGCGGCATGGGCGCGCTCACGGACGCGCTGGCCGCCGCCGCGCGGAAGGCCGGCGCCGTCCTCGCCACCGGGCACGAGGCGGTGCGCATCGCCACCGACGGGCGGACCGCCGAGGTCACGTACCGCACGGCGGACGGGGCGGGCACGGCCGCCGCCCGGCACGTGCTGGTGGGCGCCTCGCCCCGGGAACTGGCCGCCCTGACCGACGACGAACCGCCCGCCCCCGCCGAGGGCGCCCAGCTGAAGGTGAACATGCTGCTCACGCGGCTGCCGAGACTCCGCGACCCCTCCGTCGACCCGCGCGAGGCGTTCACCGGCACCTTCCACGTCGCCGAGGGGTACGAGCAGCTGGCGGCCGCCCACGCCCAGGCGGCGGCAGGGCGGCTGCCCGGGGCGCCGCCCTCCGAGATCTACTGTCACTCCCTCACCGACCCGAGCATCCTCGGCCCGGAACTCGCCGGGCGCGGCTACCAGACGCTCACCCTCTTCGGGCTGCACACTCCGGCCCGGCTGTTCGCCCGCGACAACGACGGCACCCGCGAGGAGCTGCTGCGGTCCACCCTCGCGCAACTGGACGCGCACCTCGCCGAGCCGATCGCCGACTGCCTGGCCACCGACGCCGACGGCCGCCCCTGCGTCGAGGCGAAGACCCCGCTCGACCTGGACCGCGACCTGCGACTGCCCGGCGGCAACATCTTCCACGGCGAGCTGTCCTGGCCGTACGCGCAGGAGGGCACCGGCCGCTGGGGCGTGGCGACCCGTCACGCGAACGTACTGCTGTGCGGGGCGGGCGCGGTGCGGGGCGGCGCGGTCAGCGGGGTGCCGGGCCACAACGCGGCGATGGCGGTGCTCGGCCGGTGAGGTGACGCCGGCTCCGAGTCCTCCGGCCGCATGGTTCGTACGGTGCGTGCTGGGTACCGCGTCATGTCCGGATGTGACCCGACATGCGCCCCACAGGGAGAAGCAAGCCATGGCCGAGCTCAGCCCCATCGACGTGCAGAAGGCCCTCAAGGGCATGGACTACCCGACGGACAAGAAGGCGCTGGTGGACTGCGCCCGCAAGAACAAGGCCGAGGACAAGGTCGTCAGCCGCCTCGACGAACTCAAGACGGAGCACTTCGACGGCCCGAACGAGGTGACGAAGGCCGTCTTCAACGACAAGTGACAGGCGTGTGCCGGCGGACGTTCAATCTGCCGACAGGCTCCAGCCCGTAGCCTCCACGCGCCCGGCGTCCGCCGGGCGCGCCCCGTCGAAGACGACCGCGTCGCCGTCGAGGACGCGCAGCCCGTCCACGTACGCGCCCCGGCCCCCGTACAGCCGGTCGGTCGTGTACCGCCAGCGCAGCACGGTCCCGGGCGACCGTGGCAGCTCGGCGGCGACCCGGTGCCAGACCCGGCCCGACCATCCGGTCACCGAACCGTCCGGGTTTGCCGAGGGGGCCTGCCCCGGGCGGACGGTCGTGAAGGGCACCGGCCGCCACGTGCCGCCCCCGTCCGTGGAGGCCTCCAGGAAGAGGGCGTCCGCGCGCGGCTCCGTGTCCCACCACAGGGCGCAGCGCAGCCGGGGGCGGGCACCGGTCAGGTCGAGCGGCGGCAGCGCGAGGGTCGCCGTGGTGCCGTTCGCCGTGCCGGAGAACCAGGACGCGCGGCCTTGGGCGGGGCGCACGGGGACGGCCCGCGCCAGGTGGTCCGCCGCCACGACGCGCGGGGCCGAGCCGGACCGCCAGGTGCGCACCGGGTGCACCGAGTTGCCGAGGACGACCAGGAAGGAGTCGGTCGTCGGGTCGAGCACCAGCGAGGTGCCCGTGAAACCGGTGTGGCCCGCGGTGCGCGGCGTGGCCATCGCCCCCATGTACCAGTGCTGGTACAGCTCGAAGCCGAGCCCGTGCTCGTCGCCGGGGAAGCCGGTGTTGAAGTCGGTGAACATCAGCTCCACCGACTCCGGCCGCAGGATGCGCGCCCCGCCGTACACGCCGCCGTCGAGCAGGGTCCGGCCGAGCACCGCGAGGTCCCAGGCGGTCGAGAAGACGCCCGCGTGGCCCGCGACCCCGCCGAGGGCGAAGGCGTTCTCGTCGTGCACCTCGCCCCACACCAACCCGCGGTCGAGGCCCGACCACGGCGGACGGGAGTCCTCCGTCGCCGCGATGCGCGGCCGCCAGGAGGCGGGCGGGTTGTAACGGGTGCGGCGCATGCCGAGCGGGGCGGTGATCTCCTCGTGCAGCAGGACGTCCAGGGAGCGTCCCGTGATCCGCTCCAGCACCAGCTGGAGGGAGATGAGGTTGAGGTCCGAGTAGAGGTACGCGGAACCCGGCGAGCTGACCGGTGCCTCGTCGAGGACGAGCCGCAGCTTCCCCTCGTGCGTGGGTTCCCCGTACAGCGGCAGCCAGGAGCGGAACCCCGAGGTGTGGGTGAGCAGCTGGCGGACCGTGACGTCCTGCTTGCCCGCGGCGGCGAACTCCGGCACGTACGAGGCGACCGGGGCCCGCAGCTCCAGCGTGCCGCGCTCGATCTGCTGCACGGCGAGGATCGAGGTGAACAGCTTCGACACCGAGGCCAGGTCGAAGACGGTGTCCCTGCGCATCGGGATGCGTTCCGACGCGGGGAGCTCGACACCCGTGTCGGTTCTCTCGTCGTACGCCCGGTAGCGCACCGCCGTCCCGATCGGCCGGTGCAGCGCCACCGTGGAGCCGCGTCCGGCGAGCAGGACGGCACCCGCGTACCAGGGGTGGACGGGGGAAGGGCCGAGGAACTGCTCCGCGTCCGCGACGAGCCGCCGCAGATGGCCGGAGAGCAGCCCGGCGCGTTCGGCGGAACCGTGCCGGAGGGTGCGGCGGGCGCCGCCACCGCGGCCGTCGCCACCACGGGCTCCACCATGGTTGTCGACCGCCGCGGCCGGTCCGGCGGGGAAGGGCGCCACGGTCAGCGCGCCGCCCAGGGCGAGCAGCCCCCGGCCCAGCTGCCGACGGCTCGGCGGCCCGCCCCGCGTCGTTCCGGTCTCGGTTCCACTCATGGAATGGCCTCCCGCGGTGCCGGCCGGCAGCGACTTCCCGGGTTCGTCCGATCTCGTCCAACGGGTTGAAACTTTCATGTCAAGTACGGCATGTGTCAATGCCACGGACGGTGCGTCTGCGGTGTGCTGCGTCGCGCGTGCGGTCGCGCCGCGATGCCGGGTGAGCCCCGGATGCTTGACCCCGCTCGTCCGGCCGCACGAGGATCACAGCAGGACGGCGGGACGAGGGAGCGCGGTATGACGGTTGCGGCCGGGCACGAGGTCACGGTGGACGGAGTCCTCAGGCGCAGCGCCCGGCGGACCCCCGCCCGCGTCGCCCTCCACTACGCCACCCGCTCCTGGACCTACGCCGAACTGGACGACGCCGTCTCCCGCGCGGCCCGGGTGCTGCGCGACTCCGGGCTCGCCCCCGGCGACCGCGTCGGCGCCTACGGCCACAACTCGGACGCGTACCTGATCGCCTTCCTGGCCTGCGCGCGGGCCGGACTCGTACACGTCCCCGTCAACCAGAACCTGACCGGCGACGACCTGGTGTACCTCCTCGGCCAGTCCGGCAGCGCGCTCGTCCTCACCGACCCGGACCTGGCCGACCGGCTGCCCGGCGGGACGCGCGCCCTGGCGCTGCGCGACACCGGCGACTCGCTGCTCGCCCGGCTCGCCACGGCCCAGCCGTACGCGCCGCCGGCGGGGGAGGAGCCGCGCGCCGAGGACCTGGCGCAACTGCTGTACACCTCGGGCACCACCGCGCTGCCCAAGGGCGCGATGATGACGCACCGCGCGCTGGTGCACGAGTACCTGAGCGCGATCACCGCCCTCGACCTCCAGGCCGGCGACCGGCCCGTGCACGCGCTGCCGCTGTACCACTCGGCGCAGATGCACGTCTTCCTGCTGCCCTACCTGGCGGTGGGCGCCGAGAACACCGTCCTGGACGCGCCCGACGGCGACACCCTCCTCGACCTGGTCGAGGAGGGTGTCGCCGACAGCCTGTTCGCGCCGCCCACCGTGTGGATCGCCCTGGCCGGCCGCCCGGACTTCGCCACCCGCGACCTGAGCGGGCTGCGCAAGGCGTACTACGGAGCGTCGATCATGCCGGTGCCGGTCCTCGAACGGCTGCGGGAGCGGCTGCCGGGGCTGGCCTTCCACAACTGCTTCGGGCAGAGCGAGATCGGCCCGCTCGCCATGGTCCTCGGACCGCACGAGCACCGGGGGCGCATGGACTCCTGCGGCCGGCCGGTGCTGTTCGTCGAGGCGCGGGTCGTCGACGAGTCGGGCGCGGACGTCCCCGACGGGCAGCCGGGCGAGATCGTCTACCGCTCCCCGCAGCTGTGCCAGGGCTACTGGGAGAAGCCGGAGGAGACCGCCGAGGCCTTCCGCGACGGCTGGTTCCGCTCCGGGGACCTGGCGGTGCGGGACGCCGAGGGCTACTACACGATCGTCGACCGGGTGAAGGACGTCATCAACTCCGGTGGCGTGCTGGTCGCTTCGCGCCAGGTGGAGGACGTCCTCTACACGCACGAGCGGGTCGCCGAGGCGGCCGTGATCGGGCTGCCCGACGAGAAGTGGATCGAGGCGGTGGCCGCGGTGGTCGTCCCGCGCGGGGACGTCACCGAGGCCGAACTGCTCGCCCACGCCCGCGAGAAGCTCTCCGGCTTCAAGGTGCCCAAGCGCGTCCTGTTCGTGGACGAGCTGCCGCGCAACGCGAGCGGGAAGATCCTGAAACGAGAGCTGCGGGACCGGTTCACCTCGCAGTGACTGGTGAGGCTTAGTATCACCCCTGTGACAACTGGTGTGCAGGCGTCAACTGGTGCGCCATGCTCGGACGTTGGCCCGCCCGTTGTCCGCGACCCTGCACGTACCGGTTGAGGGACAGGCCCATGAGCGACCAAGCGATCACCCCGGAAGCGGCGGCCAAGGAGAGGATCGACACCTCGGTGCCGCACTCGGCCAGGATCTGGAACTACTGGCTGGGCGGCAAGGACAACTACCCCGTGGACGAGGCGGCCGGCGACGCCTACACCGCCGTCTTCCCCGGCATCGTGACCGTCGCCCGCAGCAGCCGCGCCTTCCTCGGCCGCAGCATCCGCTACCTGGTCGAGGAGGCCGGCGTCCGCCAGTTCCTCGACGTCGGGACGGGCCTGCCGACCAAGGACAACACCCACGAGGTCGCCCAGCGGTACGCGCCGGAGTCCCGCATCGTCTACGTCGACAACGACCCGATGGTCCTCGCGCACGCCCGCGCCCTGCTCTACTCCGCTCCCGAGGGCGCCACGTCCTACGTGGACGCCGACGTGTTCGACACGGACCGCATCCTCGAGGTCGCCGCGAAGACGCTCGACTTCGACCAGCCCATCGCCCTCATCCTCAGCGGCATCCTCGGCCACCTCGAGGACTACGACGGCGCCCGCGCGCTGGTGAGCCGGCTGCTGGACGCCCTGCCGTCCGGCAGCTACCTGTGCGTCAACGACGGCTCGCGCGGCACCGACCCCGACTACGAGCAGGCCCAGGACGCGTACAACGAGACGGGCGCGGTCGGGTACTTCCTGCGGCCCGTGGACAGGATAGAGGCGTTCTTCGAGGGCCTGGAGATCGTCGAGCCCGGCATCGTCTCGGTGCCGCTGTGGCGCCCGGAGCCCGGCACCGACCCGGTGGCCATCGGCCAGCACGGCGGAGTGGGCCGCAAGCCCTGACCCGCCCGCGGACCGCGGCCCCGCGAGGCGGGCGCTCAGACCTCCTCGCGCGGCCGCAGGTCCACGATGCGCCTGATCTTCCCCACCGACCGCTCCAGTGTCTCCGGATCGACGATCTCGACGGCGACCGAGACACCGATGCCGTCCTTCACGGCCGCCGCGACGGACCGGGCCGCCGCGTCCCTGGTCCCCGCCGTGGCCCCGGGGCGCGCCTCGGCCCGGACGGTCAGCGCGTCCAGCCGGCCCTCCCGGGTGAGACGCAGCTGGAAGTGCGGGGCGACCCCCTCGGTACGCAGCAGGATCTCCTCGATCTGCGTGGGGAACAGGTTCACCCCGCGCAGGATCACCAGGTCGTCGCTGCGCCCGGTCACCTTCTCCATCCGGCGGAACGTACGGGCCGTGCCCGGCAGCAGCCGCGTCAGGTCCCGCGTCCGGTAGCGGACCACGGGCATCGCCTCCTTGGTGAGCGAGGTGAACACGAGTTCGCCCCGCTCGCCGTCGGGCAGCACCTCGCCCGTCACCGGGTCCACCACCTCGGGCAGGAAGTGGTCCTCCCAGACGTGCAGCCCGTCCTTGGTCTCCACGCACTCCTGGGCGACCCCCGGGCCGATGACCTCCGACAGCCCGTATATGTCGACGGCGTCGATCCCGCACCGCTCCTCGATCTCGCGCCGCATCCCCTCGGTCCACGGCTCGGCCCCGAAGAGCCCCACCTCCAGTGACGTACCGCGCGGATCCACGCCCTGCCGCTCGAACTCGTCGAGCAGCGTCAGCATGTACGAGGGCGTCACCATGATGATCCGGGGGCGCAGGTCCTGGATCAGCCGCACCTGGCGCGAGGTCATGCCGCCGGAGGCGGGCACGACCGTGCACCCGAGCCGCTCGGCGCCGTAGTGCGCCCCGAGCCCGCCGGTGAACAGCCCGTACCCGTACGCCACGTGGACGGTGTCACCGGGCCGCCCGCCCGCCGCGCGGATCGACCGGGCCACCATGTCGGACCACAGGGAGAGGTCGTTGTCGGTGTAGCCGACGACGGTGGGCCGCCCGGTCGTCCCGCTCGACGCGTGCACGCGCCGGATCCGCTCCCGCTCCACGGCGAACATCCCGTACGGGTACTGCGTCCGCAGGTCCGCCTTGGTGGTGAACGGGAACCGGGCCAGATCAGTGAGCTCCCGGCAGTCCTCGGGGCGGACCCCAGCTTCGTCGAACGCCTGCCGGTAGAACGGCACATTCGTGTAGGCGTGGAGCAGCGAGGCCCGCAGCCGCGCCAGCTGCAGGGCCCGCAACTCCCGCGCGCCGAGCCGTTCCCCGGCGTCCAGCAGCCCCGTCGCACCCGCCATCGGAACTCTCCCTCGCCGTCCGCGTCTCGACCGCAACGGCCGTTCGACCGATCATTCGGTCGAACGTGCCGGAGATCAGTAACCCAGCCCGGCCCCGTCCCGGGCAAGGGAGCGGCTCCCACTTTTTCCGGTGTCGCGACGGCACCCGACGTGGCTCGCGGGCGCCCGGCCCCGCCCGGGGAACCTCCCCCTCACACGGCCTGTCGGCGGCGGAGACCGATCGCTAGTCTGGCGGCGGACGACGAACCGGGAGGAGCACGGACGTGGCCGAAACGACTATGGAGCAGCCCTCACTCGCGGGCTGGAACAAGCCTGACCTGGACCTCACGGGCGCCGAGTGGCGCTCCAGCAGCCGAGGGCGGGGCGACGTCCAGATCGCCTTCGTCGAGGGCTTCATCGCGATGCGCAACGGCGGCCGGCCCGAGTGCCCTACCTTGATCTTCACCCCCGCCGAGTGGGGCGCGTTCATGTCGGACGCACGCGAGGGCGAGTTCGACCTCACCTGAGACCGGCCCCGGCCCGGCGCGGCCCGAGGAGGGACGGCCCCGGGCGGCGGTGGGCGCCGACCCCCGTCGTACGGCAGCGCACCGGGGCGGACGGTCCCTCGCCGGCCGCCGCCCGGGCCCGGCCGCCG
>NZ_JAVRHI010000542.1:0-11071 GCF_034105845.1 Streptomyces sp. CRN 30
AGCGGAGCCCGGTCACTCCGGCCGGCAGCCGCCGCCCGCCGCACTCCGACCGCCACCCGCGGGGCACGGCCCCCGCCGCCCGCCCCGTCTCGGGCGGCTGAGCACCCGCTCCGTACGCACCCGTCGGCCCCGGCTCCCGCAGAGGGGGCCGGGGCCGACGCCGTGTCTCAGCCCGTGTCTCAGCCCGTACCTCAACCCGTGTCTCAGCCCTTCCAGGCGCGGGCCACGCGGCCGTCGCGCACCTCGAAGTTGAGCCGCCCCACGCGGTACTCCATGGTGATGATCGCGCCCGGCGGCAGCGACCGGACGGCCGCCCAGCCACGCTCCCGCGCACGCCGTTCGGCCGCGGCCGCGTCGAGGCCGACGTAGCCGTCGGGGCTGTCCTGAGGTTCGGCTGAAGGTGACGGAATCGGTGCCATGACGCCACGCTATGCCCTGGTCGTGGACCGGGGAACCCCGCACCGGTAACGGGTCACGGACCGTCGCCCGTCACATTTCTGTCACAGATCACCGCTCACGTTTTGGCTGAACTCCGTCACCCGGACGAGCGGTTCGATACCGCCGTCGCGGGCATTGCCCGGGAATTGCCGAGGGCCGGTCCGCACACTCTCGCGGTACCGGGGAAAACCGGGTGGAAAGGACCGCCTGAATACCCGGCCGGCGCCCCGGAATTACCGGTCCCCGATGGCCTTCTCCCCCGGCCCGTTCCTCACTCTGGGCCACCGGCGGCCCCCATCGTCCGCGTACGCCCCCTGTCGCGGCGCGGGGCGGCGCGAGCATCATGGCGTGGTCCCGCGGGCACGCGCGGCGCGCGGGTCCCGGCGGGCCGGGAGGCGACGACGAAGGGGCGGGCGGGCGATGGGCACGCAGACGGTGGGGGCGACGACGGAGCCGGTGCGCACCCGGCGGCGGGGGCGGCTGGTGGTGGACTGGCTGACCACCACGGACCACAAGAAGATCGGCCACCTCTACCTGATCACGTCGTTCGTCTTCTTCCTGGTCGGGGGTGTCATGGCCCTGATCATGCGGGCGGAGCTGGCCCGGCCGGGGCTCCAGGTCGTCGACAGCCAGCAGTTCAACCAGCTCTTCACGATGCACGGCACGATCATGCTGCTGCTGTTCGCGACGCCGAGCTTCGCGGGGTTCGCCAACGAGCTGATGCCGCTCCAGATCGGCTCCCCGGACGTCGCCTTCCCCCGGCTGAACATGCTCTCCTACTGGCTCTTCCTCTTCGGCGGCCTCATCGTGATGGGCTCGCTGCTGGTGCCGAGCGGTCCGGCGGCGTTCGGCTGGTTCGCCTACGCGCCGCTCAACAGCGAGGCGCACTCCCCCGGCATCGGCCCCGACCTGTGGATCATGGGGCTGGCGCTGGCGGGGTTCGGGACGATCCTCGGCGCGGTCAACTTCCTCACCACCATCATCGGGATGCGCGCGCCGGGCATGACGATGTTCCGGATGCCGATCTTCGTCTGGAACACGCTGTTCACGTCGATCCTGGTCCTGCTGGCGTTCCCGGTGCTCGCTGCGGCCCTGCTGTCGCTGGAGGCGGACCGGCGGTTCGGCAGCCACGTCTTCGACGCGGTCAACGGCGGCGCGATCCTGTGGCAGCACCTGTTCTGGTTCTTCGGCCATCCCGAGGTGTACATCATCGCGCTGCCGTTCTTCGGCATCATCAGCGAGATCATCCCGGTCTTCAGCCGCAAGCCGCTCTTCGGCTATCTGACGCTGGTGGCGGCGACGATGGCGATCACCGGTCTGTCGGTGGTGGTCTGGGCGCACCACATGTTCACCACCGGCGCGGTGCTGCTGCCGTTCTTCTCCTTCCTCAGCTTCCTGATCGCCGTACCGACGGGCGTGAAGTTCTTCAACTGGACCGGCACGATGCTCAAGGGCTCGCTCTCCTTCGAGACACCCATGCTCTGGGCCACGGGCTTCCTGGTGTCGTTCCTGTTCGGCGGCCTGACCGGGGTCATCCTGGCGTCGCCGCCGCTGGACTTCCACGTCAGCGACAGCTACTTCGTCGTCGCCCACTTCCACTACGTCGTCTTCGGCACGGTCGTCTTCGCGACCTTCGCCGGGTTCTACTTCTGGTGGCCCAAGTTCACCGGCAAGATGCTCGACGAACGGCTCGGCAAGATCCAGTTCTGGACCCTGTTCACCGGCTTCCACCTGACCTTCCTGGTGCAGCACTGGCTGGGCGCCGAGGGGATGCCCCGCCGGTACGCCGACTACCTCGCCGCCGACGGCTTCACCGCGCTGAACACCCTGTCCACGATCGGCGCGTTCCTGCTCGGCACCTCCACGCTGCCGTTCCTCTACAACGTCTGGAAGACCGCCAAGTACGGCAAGAAGGTCGACGTCGACGACCCGTGGGGGTTCGGACGCTCCCTGGAGTGGGCGACCTCGTGCCCGCCGCCCCGGCACAACTTCACGACGCTGCCGCGCATCCGCTCCGAGTCCCCGGCGTTCGACCTGCACCATCCGCAGTACGCCGCCGAGACCCCGCAGCCCGAGCCGAAAAAGCACCAGGCCGGTTCCTGACCCGCCCGGCGGACGGCCGCAGCGAACGGCGTGCGGCGAACGGCCGCCGGGTCACGGCGCGTACGGCAGCAGCGGGACGTCGAAGCAGGTGCGGTCCATGTCGCCCTGGGAGACCCAGCCCCGGCCGTCCCGCCAGCGCGCCACCGACAGACACGTCCCGCGGTGCGCGGGCGGCCGGGCCAGCCGGGCGAACTCCACGGGCAGCAGCAGGCCCCCGGCGGTGTAGCCGTCGGCGCGGCCCACCCGGGCGTCCACGCACGCGCGCGTGACGCCCGTCGCCGTCGCCGCGCAGGCACCGGCCGCCTCGGTGAACCAGCGGGCGGCGGCCCAGCCCTCCAACTGCCACTGGGAGTGGGTCTCCAGCCCCTCCGTGGCCGCGCGGAACTCCCGGACCGCCGGGTGCCCGGTCTCCTCGAAGTTGCGGCTGGCCCCCGTCGCCCACAGGGCGTTGCGGCAGCGCGGGGACCGGGCGTACTCCTCCGCCACGTCCGACGTCCAGTTCTGCACGTTGGTGACCTTCGCCAGGAGCTGGACGCCGGCGTCGTCCATCGCCTCGCACAGCCGGGTGTTGCCGTGCCGGTCGAGGGCGTCGAAGACCAGGTCGGCGCCGTCCTCGCGCAGACCGGCGGCGACGGACCGGAAGTCGGGCAGCGCGAAGTCGACCTGCCGGGCGGTCACCTCGTACCCCTCGGCGCGCAGTCCGCGCTCGACGAGCCGGGCGTAGGCGGCGGACGCGGGCTGGTTGTAGGAGACGACGGCGGCCGTGCGGGCCCCCTGCGCGCGCCTGAAGTACCGGTAGACCTCCGTGCCGCCGTACAGCTTCCCGTCCCAGCCGGGGGCGCCCTCGCGCGGCGCGAAACTGCCGTAGACGCCGTAGAGGTGCGGCCAGGTCTCGTAGGCGGCGGTGAGGGGCTGGCCGCCGACGTCGGGCACGCGCGCGTGGGAGACGCGGGAGGCCCCGGCGTAGTCGAAGGCGGTGGTGGCGACGAGGGCGACGACCTTCTCGCCGTCGATCAGTTCGCGCACGCACTCGTTGTTGCCGACGCCGCTGCCGCCGTCGTCGCACACGTGGACCTCGACGCGGCGGCCCGCGATGCCGCCGCGCGCGTCGAGCCGGTCGAAGAAGGCGAGGGCGCCGTCGCGCGGACCGGTGAAGGCGTCGCCGCCGACCGGACTGGTGGCGCTGGCGATGATGCCGACGGGGATCGGCCCGCCGCCGGACACGGGCGCGGAGGCGCGGTCGTCGCGCTCGAAGTCGCGCTCGGGCAGCCGGCTGCCGCAGGCCGTCGCCAGGAGCAGCAGCAGCGCCGCGGCGACGGCCTCAGCAGCCCGGGACCGGCGCGGCCGAGCCATCGCCGCTCAACCGGACCAGCCCGCACAGCGTCTTGGCCGACACCTTCCAGACGCCGTCCTGCTCCACGGAGGCACCGGCGGCGTCCGGCAGGGCGGTGGCCCCCCGCAGCGTCAGCGTGTACGTCACGTCGGCCTCGGTCGACGACGTGAACGCGATCCGCGTGACCTCCGCCCCGACCCGGCCGCCGCGCTCGTCCCCGCCGAAGGCGAGGAGGACGGGCCGCATCCGGTCGCCGTCCTCCAGCACGGCGCTCTTCTCCGCGAGGGAGGACTCCGGGTCGAAGAACGTCGTCCAGTTCTCCTTGATCTCCCGCTCCGCGGCGGCCGGGTCCGCGGGCGCCGAGGCCGACGGAGCCGTCGAGGCGGGGGCGGTGGACGCCGCCGTCGGAGCGGCGTCGCCGTCACCGTCCCCGTCGTCACCGCAGGCGGCGAGGGCCGTGCCCAGGCAGAGCAGCAGGGCCGCCGCGCCGGCCGCGACCCGCGTGCCGCGCCCGCGGCGTGGGTCCGCCCGTCCGAGGTCGCTCCCGAGAACCATGTGGCTCACCACCGGATGTCGGTCCGGGCCTTGTGCGCCCGGCGGTTTCAGGGTCGGCTTCTTCCACAGGCATAGTGCAAGCCATCGGCGGACTTGGCCACAGGCGGCGCCAGGACGGGTGCGGCGCCGCCCCACGCGGGGGGAGCCAGCGATGCGGACAGCCCGACTGCGGACCGTGCACCCCGTCGTGTGGGCCGGCTGTGCGGCGCTGGCCGCGGGGGCCCTGCTGTGCGTCCTCGGCTGGTACGGCGTCTCCGGTGAGCGCTACGCGGAACGCCAACTGCCGTATCTGGCCTCCTGCACGGTGCCCGGCGCCGCGTGTCTCGTCGCCGGGGCGGTGCTCCTGGCCCACGGGCGCGCGAGCGCCGCCACCGCGCGCGTGGAGGAGCTGTACCGGCTGCTGGTGGAGACCGCCGACGACGACGGCACGGCAGAGGAGGTCGCGGCGTCGGGTCCGGTCGCGACGGCCGACGGGCCGCCGGTCGCCGTCCCGGGCGGCACGCTGTGGCACCGCGCGGACTGCCCGCTCGTCGCCGGGAAGGCGGGGGCCGCGCCGGTGGACACCGCGCGGCGGGCACGGGCCGGCCTGGCACCGTGCCCGGTCTGCGCACCACCGGCACCGACCGCCGCGGACTGAGGCGGGCGGCATGTCCTCGCTGACGTACGACCTGACGCTCGCCGGGCTGTCGGTGGGTGCCGCCGCCGCGCTCACCGGCGTCGGGCTGATCGTGACCTACCGCGCGACCGGCGTGCTCAACTTCGCGCACGGCGCGATCGCGATGGTCTGCGCCTACGCGCTGCGGCACTGCGTGGTCGAGTGGGGCTGGCCGCCCTGGCCGGCCGCCGCGCTGACGCTGCTGGTGCTGGCACCGGGGCTCGGACTGGTCCTGGAACGGGCCGTCTTCCGGCCGCTGGCGGTGCGGGGCAACGATCCCGCGCGGACCCTGGTGGCGTCCCTCGGGGTCTTCGTGCTGCTGGTGGGCGGGGCGGCGCTGCTGTGGGGCCCCGGCGCCCGGGACGACGCGCCGGAGCTGGTGCGGTGGGAACCGTGGGGCCCGCTGACGGTGGCGGTGGCCCTCGCCTGCGGGGTCGGGGCGGTGATCCGGTGGACCCGGTTCGGGCGTGAGCTGCGGG
Source organism: Streptomyces sp. CRN 30 (assembly GCF_034105845.1). Lineage (NCBI taxonomy): Bacteria > Bacillati > Actinomycetota > Actinomycetes > Kitasatosporales > Streptomycetaceae > Streptomyces > Streptomyces sp. CRN 30. The sequence goes on from NZ_JAVRHI010000542.1 coordinate 5,564, forward strand.
CCGTGGTCGACGACCGGCGGCTCGCGGTGCTCGGCGGCGTCCACGCGGACCGGATCGCGGCGGCGGGCTGGGCGTTCGGCTCGTTCACGGCCGGGCTGACGGGTGTCCTGCTCGCGCCCGCCGTACGGCTCGACCCGTACGGGCTCCCCCTGCTGGTGATCGAGGTGGTCGCCGTCGCGGTCGCCGCGCGGATGCGGGGGCTCGCGGTCGCCGTGCCGGTGGCGCTCGCCATCGGGGTGGCGCAGAGCCAGCTGACGCGGTTCCGGCCGTCGGACCGGTGGCAGCCGCTGGTGCAGGCCCTCGGGTCCGATCTGTTCGTGGTGGCACTGCTGGTGGCGGCGCTGCTGCTGCCCGGCGTCGGCACCCGCGACGCGCTGCCGCGCCCCGCCCGGCCGCTTCGGCGCACCCCGCCGGCCGCCTGGGCGGCGGCGGCCGTGCTGCTGTCGTTCCCTCTCGGCCTCGCGGGCGCCGACCTGCACACCGCCGTGCGGGTACCGGCGCTCGCCGTGGTGCTGCTCTCCCTGGTGGTGGTCACCGGCCGGGGCGGCCAGATCTCCCTCGGACAGGCGGCGTACGCGGGTCTGGGTGCGCTGTTCACCGCGCTGCTCGCGGCGGGGCGCTTCCCGGGGCTGCCGCGCCTGCCGGAACTGACGGCGCTGGCGGTGGCGGTCCTGCTCGTCGCGCCCCTCGGCCTGCTGACCGGGTGGCCGGCGATCGGCCGCCGGGGGCTGGCGCTGGCGCTGGCGACGTTCGCGGTCGGTGTCGGCGTGAGCCGCTTCGTCCTCACCCAGCCGTACGCCACCGCCGGACTCGCCCTGGGCCGCCCCGCCGGCTTCGACGCGGACCGCGCCTACTACGTCCTCGAACTCGCCCTGCTCGCCGTCGCCCTGACCGTGACGGCGGCGCTGCGCCGGGGGCGCGTGGGGCGGGCGCTGGCGGCGCTCCGGGACCACGAGGCGGGTGCCTCGGCGGCGGGTGTGCGGGTGCCGTCCCTGAAGCTGCTCGCGTTCGTCTGCGGTGCCGCGCTGGCCGCGCTCGGCGGGGGGATGCTGGGCATGGCGCTACGCGCCTTCGACCCCGGGATGTACGACCCCGTGCGGGGCCTGCTGTGGTTCGCGGCGATCGTCGTCCTCGGCGCCGACCGCCCCCTGGCCGCGCCGGCCGCCGCGATCCTCCTGGTCGGCCTGGACGCGGGCCCCGGAGGCGGCACGGCGGCGGCTCTCATCGGGCTCCTGGCCGTCCTGACGGGCCGCTACGAGGAACTGCGTACGACAGCCGAACGCCTCACCGCGCGACGCCGGTCCCGACTGACACCGCTGGGGAGGCGGGTGCGGAGGAAGCTGACGGGGCGGGCGGAGCCTCCGAGACGGACAGGGACAGCAGGGCGACCGGAGTCAGCGGTGCGGCCGGAGGGGTCCGGGTGTGGGACGCCGGTGCCACCCGGCCTCCCTGCGCGGCCGGAGACACCTGCGCGGGAGGGGACGCGGACGCGTGACGCCCCGCCGGAGCCGGCGGCCCGGCAGTCGTCCGTACCGGCGGGGGGACGCCCGGTACCGGCCCCGCGGACCGGGTCTCCGCCGCGCCGGGCGGCGCCCGGCAAGGTCACCGTCCGGGTCCCCGCCCTCCGGGCCCGCGGTCTCCTCGTCCGCTACGGCGATCACACCGCGCTCCGCGGAGTGGACCTGGACGTGCCGGCGGGGCGGATCACCGCTGTCGTCGGGCCCAACGGGGCGGGCAAGAGCACGTTGTTCCACTGTCTGGCGGGGACCGTCCGCCCGGTCCGGGGGCGGGTCCGTCTCGGCGGGCGGGACATCACCCGCCTCCCCCCGCACGCCCGCACCCGCCTCGGCATCGCCCGGACGTTCCAGCAGGTCGCCGTCTTCCCGTCGCTGACCGTCGCCGACAACGTCCGCGTCGGCGCCGAGCGGGGCCGCGTCACCGACCCCTCGGCGACCGGCCGCGCCCTGCGGCTGACCGGCCTCGACCACGCCGCCGGCACGCACCCCGCCGGGAACCTCCCGACCGGCACCCTGCGCCGCGTGGAACTGGCCCGTGCCCTGGCCGGCACCCCGCACACGCTGCTGCTCGACGAGCCCGCCGCGGGCCTCGACACCGCCGAGGCCGCCGCGCTGGCCCGGCTGCTGCGGGCGCTGGCCGCCGAGGGCACGGCCCTGCTCGTCGTCGAGCACGACCTCGACCTGGTCGCGGACCTCGCCGACGAGGTGCACGTCCTCGTCGCCGGCCGCGTCGTCGCCTCGGGCCCGCCCGCCGCCGTCCTGGACGACACCGCCGTACGGCCGGAGGCGGGCCCGTGACCACCCTCTCGCTGCGCCACGCGCGCGTGCGCTACGGCCCCCTGGAGGCGCTGCACGGCGTCACCCTCACCGCGCCCGGCCCGGGGCTCACCGTCCTGCTGGGCCGCAACGGCTCGGGCCGTACGACCGTGCTGCGCGCCCTCGCCGGGACGGTGGCGCTGTCCGCCGGCACCGTCGAGTGGGACGGTGTGGACGTCACCCGGCTGCCCGCCCGCGAACGGGCCCGGCGGGGCCTGCGGCTGGTCCCCGAGCGGCGGGCCGTCTTCCCCTCGCTCACCGTGCGCGAGAACCTCACGCTGGCCACCGCCGGCCCGCGCCCCGCGCTCGACGCCTATCCGGAACTGGGTCCGCTGCTCGCCCGCCGCGCCGGCACCCTCTCCGGCGGCGAGCAGCGCATGCTGGCGCTGGCCCGGGTCCTGGCCTCCCACGCGCGCGTGGTGCTCGTCGACGAACCCGCGCAGGGCATGGCACCGCCGGTCGCGGACCGTACGTACGCGCTGCTGGGAGCGCTCGACGCGTGCGTGGTCGTCGCCGGGGAGCGGCTGCCGCCGCCCGCGCCGCGGGGCCGTACGGTCTTCGTCCACGAACTGCGGCGCGGGGCGCTCGTGTTCAGCGGCGAGGCCGGAGAGCGGCGCCCGCGCTGACACGCCGCGCGTCCCGTCCGGCGGGCGGGCCGGACGGGACGCGGCGCTCCGGGCGGAGGGGTACGGCTCACCCGTCGCCCACCCCGGCACGCGCACCGGCAGTCACCGGCACTCACCGGCACTCACCGGCACTCACAAGCGAAGCCGCAGCCCGGGAACGATCAGATCGGGGTCACCGCCGATGACGTCCCGGTTGGCGGCGTGCAGCCGCTGCCAGGTCGTGCCGTGCCGGGCGGCGATACCGCTCAGCGTCTCGCCCGCGCGGACCGTGTGGTCGCCGCGCGAGGCGCCGCGGTCCGCACGGGCGCCGCCCCGCTCCGGTGCCGCCTTCGGCGCGGAGGCGCGCGGCGCGGCCGCGGCGGCCGGTGCGCTGCCGTACGCCCCCGCCCGTGCCGCGCAGGTCGGCCAGGCGCCCCAGCCCTGGGCCCGCTGCACCTTGGTCCCGATCGCGATCTGCTGGGCCTTGCTGGCGCGGTCCGCGGTCGCCGCGTAGGCGGTGCCGCCGTACGCGCGCCAGGTGGCGGCGGAGAACTGCAGTCCGCCGTAGTAGCCGTTGCCGGTGTTGATGTGCCAGTTGCCGCCGCTCTCGCACCGGGCGATGCGGTCCCACACTCCGCCGTCGGCCGCCGCGGCGCCGCCGGGCGCGGCCAGCAGACCGAGGGGCGCGAGCAGGGCCGCCCCGGCGAGGACCGTCGCCGCGCGGTTCGCCGTACGGCTGCGACGGTCGTCGTCGCGCGTGGTATCGGCACATTCGGACATGTGATTCCCTCTCGAAGGACCCGGGGTCCCCCAAGGCGGGACGTGCTCGCCGCGCACAGGACGCGGTCGGGGCACGCCGCCCCGTCCGCCGGAAGGCCGTGGTGCGGGCCGGTCGTGCGCGGCGGACGTACCCGAGCGGTGCTCGTTGCACACGGCGGAGGAATGTAGGGACCCGCTCCGCGAGGTTCAACCGGGCCCCTCGATGTCGCTGGCCAGTTCGCCGTTACCTCGGGTACCGGCGATTTCAGGACACCCACTTCATTGCGTGATTTCCTGATTTGTCGACCTGTCACCCATGCGATCTGTGACCCACCTCACGGCCCCAACTTCCTTGCGCTTCCGACTAGTTGACGATGAGTGCCGGATTCCGTCCGGCGCGTGACCGTGCGCGTCGGTTGGTTCGATTCCGTTCCCCGCCGGGCGTGACCCCCGCCACAGATCGCCCGTTGTCTTCTTCATGAGCCCGGGACCCGCCCGGACCACGGGCCGGGCGCCACCCGGCCTCGCCACGCACCGCATCCCGAGGGAGCCACCCGTGCCGCGCATGCTCGACGTCAGCGACGAGGTACGCGCCGAGATCGGCGACGAAGAAGCCGACCGCCTGCTCGCCGGGGAGACCGCCCCGGGCAGTTACGACTGCACGTCGTGCCGCACCCCGGGCGACTGCGAGCAGGAGCGCACCAGCACCGTCCTGTTCATCGGGGACGAGACCGCCGTCCTCGCCTTCGCCCACGCGGGCTGTCTGCCCTCCCAGGTCGTCAAGGTGACCGAGGAGCAGCTCCAGGGCGCCGTGAGGTCCATCGGCGGCGGCGCCGGTGACACGCGGCCGCAGCCGGAGAAGGCCGTGCCCGAGCAGGCGGTGCTCGGCGTGACCAGCGGTCTGGTCCTGATCGCCGGGGAGCTGCACCCGGCGCTGGTCGTGGAGCCGACCGCGCCCGTCGTGCGGCCCGGCACCACCGGCCGCGGCGACGACTTCCTGCCGCTCCTGATCGAGCAGGGGTTCATGCCGGTCACCGAGCTGTCGGCGGTGCCGCCGGTGCTGCACGGCTGGTCGGTGCTGCTCGCCGTGGGTCAGCTGCACGCGGTGCTCCAGCCGGGGCCGGGCGGCGGCCGTCCGGTGGCCTGGTGGCAGGCGCACCAGCCGCTCCAGGTGACCGAGGGCTGGCGGACGGCCGCCAACAAGCACCAGCAGGTGCTGATGTTCGCGGCACCGGTCGGGTCGATCGGCCGCCAGCCGCGCGAGGACCTGCTGCGCGAGGCGCTCGACAAGGCCGCCGCGGGCGGACAGCTGGTCGCCTCGGCGCTCCCGCTGGCCGGCACCTGAGCCGTCGGCCCACCGCGCGCCACGGCCCCGCGCACCGCGACTCCGCCGACCGCGCGCACCACGGCCCCGCGCCCCTGAGGACGCACTGCTCAGCCGCATCCCTTCGGGCCCGGGGTCGTTTGCACGGTTGTGCACACATACGACGCCTTCCACCGCCAGGGCGGCCCCTCGGCCACGCCGATCTACGACGCGCTCTACGCCGAGTACGTGAGGTCCTTCCGTTCGCTGCCGGGCGACCGCAGCGGCGAGGAACAGCTGGGGTTCACCTCGTTCCGGCACATCCCGCGCGGCAGAGGCTCGTACAGCGGCACGTACAGCGGCTCCTACAGCGCCTACAGCGCGGGGGCGCACAGCGCCCGGATCGGCATGCACCACGTCCCGGCCGCGCTGCCGCCGGCCCCGCGCCGGGGCTTCTGAACGGCGTACGGATGTGCGGAGGGGGCGGACCCGGCCGGGTCCGCCCCCT
>NZ_JAVRHI010000543.1:0-13970 GCF_034105845.1 Streptomyces sp. CRN 30
GCGGTGACAGCCTGTGGAGCGCAGGTAAGACCGGGACTCGTCCCGGCGCCGCGCAGCGAAGCAGGAACCCACCCGACACCGCAGCCTTCAACGGCGCGGTAGGCGGGAATCGCCGTCCTTCAGGGCGGCGAGGATGTCAATCCGCCGTGTCCTACGGAACCCGGCGCGCTCCGTTCGGCGAGGTCGCCGAGGACGAGTGGCGTCGCCAGGTCGACGTCAACCTGCACGGTCTCTGGCTGACCCTGGCGGCGACCCTGCCGGTCCTGCGGCGCGCCCCTCGGGGACGGGGACTGTTCCTCGGGATCTCCTCCGAGGTGGTCTACAACGCCGGCCCCGGCCGGTCCGGTTACGCCGCGACCAAGGCAGCGGGCAGCGCGCTGCTCGATTCGGTCGCCCAGGAGGAGGGGCCGGACGGCGTCCGCGTCGTACAGGCCCTTCCCGCGGGGATGGTGGACACCCCCGGTATCCGCCGCCGCCGGCCCGCCGGGTTCGACTACGGCGACTACATGACTCCCGGGCACTTCGCCGCGCTCGCCGGGGAGTTGGTCGTCGGCGACGCCGCGTCCCGCCACCACGGGGACAGCCTCGTCGTGGACGCCGCCGGCCGCTGGCACTCCGTACGCGAGACCCACCCGGCCTCGCAGAGCCGCGACACCCGCCCACCGGCCCGGGACCGTGAGACCCGCCCGGTCACCCCGGCCCGTGAGGTCCCCGCGTGAACACCGACCCCGTACCCACGGACCCCTTACCCACCGACCCCGTACCCACGGACCCCGTACCCACCGACCCCGTATCCCCCGCGGCCGTGGGCCTCGCTGCCTGGCGGTTGCCCGTCGAGGGCGCGGAGGCCGCCGTCCGCTACGCGGCCCGGCTCGGCGCCGACGGCGTCCAGCTCGACCTCGGCGGCCCCCGCCGCGGCCCGCGTGCCGACTTCCGCGGCACGGCGGAGGCGGCGCGGCAGGCGAGCGCCGAGACCGGTGTCGTCCTGCTCGCGATGACCGCCAACACCCTCAACGACATCGGCCTCACCGCCCCGCGCCACACGGCGGACGGCACCCGGGTCCGTACGACCCTGGTCCGGCTGCTGGACGCGGCCGGTGCCTACGGCGTGCCCCTGATATTCGTGCCCAGTTTCCGGCGCAGCGCCATCGAGACCCCGCAGGACCTGCGCGACACCGCCCGCGTACTGGCCTGGGCGGCCACCGAGGCGGCCGCCCGCGGACTGGTCCTCGCCAGCGAGAACGCGCTGACCGCGCGGGACGCCGCCGCTCTCGTGGAGGCGGTCGCCAACCCCGGCTTCCGGCTGCTGCTCGACCCGCTCAACCTGGCCCTGGCCGGGCGGGACCCGGTGCGCTGGGCGGCAGAGCTGGGACCCCACCTCGCCGACCAGCTCCACCTCAAGGACGGCCGCCCGGACACGGCCGCCAGCCTCGCGCTGGGCACCGGTGAGGCCCGGCTGGACGACGTCCTGGCCGCCGTCGCCGCGCACGGCCCCGCCCCGCGGGCCCTCGTCCTGGAGAACGACCACCGCGACGGCGACACCGCCCGCGCGCTGCGGGACCTCGCCTGGGCCCGTTCCCGGTCGGGGGCGCCCGCTCCCGGGCCGGGCGCGGCACCGGACCCCGCCCCCACCCACCCGAATGAGGCAACCCCATGACGTCGTACCCCCGGCTCGCCCCGGACGCCCTGCTCCTCGACATGGACGGCACGCTCGTCGACTCGACCGTGGTCGTCGAACGGACCTGGCGCCGGTTCGCCCGCCGCCACGGCCTCGACGCCGAAGCGATCCTCGCCACCGCGCACGGCCGCCGCACCGCCGAGACGGTCGCCCGGTACGCCCCGGCCGGCGTCGACGCGGCGGCCGAGACCGCGCGGCTCGTCGCCGAGGAGGTGGAGGACGTCGACGGAGTCGTCCCGGTGCCCGGCGCGCCGGAGCTGCTGGCCGCCCTGCCGGACGACCGGTGGGCCGTGGTCACCTCCGCCGGGCGGGAACTGACCCACCGCCGGATGACGGCCGCCGGCCTGCCGCTGCCGCCCCTGCTGATCAGCGCCGACGACGTGCGCGAGGGGAAGCCCAGCCCGGAGGGGTATCTGGCCGCCGCGGCGGCCCTCGGGGTGCCGGCGTCGGAGACGGTCGTCTTCGAGGACGCCGAGGCCGGCCTGCTCGCGGCCGCCGCCGCGGGTGCCACGCCCGTCGTGGTGGGCGCCCACCGTGGGCCGGCGGCCGAGGGCCGGCTCCGCGTCACCGACCTGCGCGAGGTGACGGTGACGGTGACCGCGACCGGTGCGGGCCGCGGCGCCCTGCACCTGTCTCTGTCCCTGGCCCTGGCCCTGTCCGAACCGGCGACCCGTCCCTGACCTCCTGTCCGTACGACGCACCTGAGGGAGCGATCTCACCCATGACAACCCTGCCCGACACCACCGCCCCCGCCCCCGCCCCCACACCCCTCGACGCCGCCGTCCCCGCCGTCCCCGTCGTCCCCGTCGTCGAGGGCCACGTCGCCGACGGCTTCGAGGAGGTGCGCGAGGAGTTCCACCGCAACCTGAGCGAGCGGGAGGAACTCGGAGGCGCCTTCAGCGCCTGGTGGCGCGGCGAGAAGGTGGTGGACATCTGGGGCGGTGTCGCCGACCCCGGCACCGGCCGGGCCTGGGAGCCCGGCACCAAGTCGCTGATCTTCTCCGGCAGCAAGGGCATCGTGGCCATCACGCTGCTCGTCGCCGTGCAGAAGGGCCTGATCGACTTCGACACGCCGATCGCCCGCTACTGGCCGGAGTTCGGCCGGCACGGCAAGGAACACATCACGCTGCGGCAGACGATGACGTACACCGCGGGCCTGCCCGGTGTCCGGGCGCCGCTGCGGCAGGAGGACATCACCGACCCGCTGGCCATGGCCCGGCTCATCGCCGACCAGGCACCGGAGGAGGACGGCCGGGCCGGCGGCATCCTGTACGGCCCGTACACCGCGGGCTGGATCGCCGGCGAGGTCCTGCGCCGTGTCGACGGGCGGCCCATCGACCGGTTCTTCGCCGAGGAGATCGCCGGACCCCTCGGACTCGACATGGGCTACGGCATCCCCGTCGCACGGGCGGGCGAGGTGGCCCGGCTGGAGTACGGCGCCCACTTCCTGGAGCAGTACACGGGGTTCTTCACCAGCGACGACCCCATGACCCAGCGGATCTGGCAGAACCCCATCCCCTTCCCGCACGAGGAGATGGTCTGGAACCGCCCCGAGCGGCGCACCGAGCTGATCCCCGCGGCCAACGTCATCGGCACGGCGCGGGCCATCTCCCGGCTGTACGCCGTCCTCGCCGCCGACGCCCGGCGCGCTCCCGGCGAGGAACACCTCCTGCTCTCCCGGGAGGTGCTGGACGACGCGCGGCGCGAGTACGTGCGCAAGACCGACCCGCTCATCGACATCCGCATGGTGTACGGCGGCGCGGGCTTCCGGCTGCGGTCCACCCCCCGCCCCGGCGTGGACGGCGACTCCTTCGGCCACGACGGCGGCGGCGGGTCGGCCCACCTGGCCTGGCCCGGCGCGGACGTCGGTGTCTCCTACATCACCAACCGGCTGATAGCGGTGGGCCCCGACGACAAGCGGGCCTCCTCGCTGCTGAAAGCTCTCGCGCGGGCCATAACCCGGCTCGGCGCGTGACGGAGCCGTCGCCGGGACCGACCGGTCCCGGCGACGGCGGCACCGGCGGACGTCCGGGCCACGAGCCCTGGGCACCGCCGGTGCCCACCTGCCCCCGTCTCTCTTCCAATCTCTTGCGGTCTCTTCCAACCTCTTCCAACCTCTTTTCGCCCCTCTCTTGGAGCCACCCATGGACACCGGCGCCTCCGTGTTCGCCACCCCCGCCACCATGCCGCCGGGGCCGCTCGCCCGCTTGCTGGAGGAACACGGGCACGCCGCCCTGTACTTCGCCGAGCACACCCACGCGGTGGCCGGCGACCGGTCGGCCCGTATGCCGCACAGGTTCCGGGAGACACTCGACCCGTTCGTGGCCGCGACCGCGGCGGCCTGCGCCACCCGGTCCCTGCGGGTGGGCAGCGCCATCTGCCTGGTGGCGCAGCACGACCCGCTGGTCCTGGCGAAGACCGTCGCCAGCGTCGACCACCTGTCCGGCGGGCGCGTCGACTTCGGGGTCGGCGCCGGGTGGGCGGTGGAGGAGATGCGCCACCACGACGTGGACCCGGAACGCCGCTTCGGGCGGATGCGCGAGCACGTCGAGGCGGTGCGGGCGGTCTGGACCCGGACGGAAGCCTCGTACACCGGACGGGACGTCGGCTTCGAACGGGTCTGGTCCTGGCCCAAGCCCGCGCAGTGGCCGCACCCCCCGGTCATGGTCGGCGGCATGGGACCCCGCGTACTGGAACGGGTCCTGGGCTACGGTGACGCCTGGCTGCCCGACTTCGGTGACGAGGAGACGTTCGCCCGTACGCTGGAGCGCGTTCCCGAACTGCGCCGGCGGGCGGAGGACGCCGGGCGCGGCCCGCTGCCGGTGGTGCTGGCCGGGGTCCCGCACGATCCGCGCGTCCTGGAGCGCGCCGAACGCGCCGGTGTCACCCGGGTGCTGACCCTGCTTCCCGCCGCGGGGCGGGCCGTGGTGGAACGTGCCCTGGAGCGGTACGAGATGGCGATCGCGGCATGGCGGGGGGAATGATCCCGGGTGTCCCCGCCGTTTCCGCCGCCCTGGCCGTCCGCTCCATGAACCGCAGGGCCAGTGGATGGGCGCCGGTGGCGGGGCGGGCCAGCCAGAGCGGCATCGGCGGCGCGCCGAGGATCGGGATGAACCGGATACCGGGATGCAGGTTGCGCCGCAGCGCCAGATCGGGCACTACACCGACGCCGTGACCGGCGGCGATGAGCTCCAGCCACTCGGTGAATCCGCCGCACGGCAGTACGTCGGTGGGGCGCGCGCCCTCCGGCCAGTCCTGCGGCCGGGTGGCCCCGCTCACCGTGTTGATCAGCACCGGGTGCTCCGCCAGTTCGGACCAGGTCACCGAGGCCCTGCGGGCCAGCGGGGACCTCCGGGCGACGGCCGCGATCCGCTGTTCCTGGGCGATCGGCACGGTCCGCAGCCCAGGTGCCGTCTGCCGGCCGCGTACCACCGCCAACTGCACCGTGCCCTCGTCCAGTCCGGCGTGGCGCTCGTCGCGGCGGACCAGGTCCACCGCGATGCCGTACGCCCGCTCGAACCCGTCGATCGTGTGCTGCAGCAGTTCGTCGGGGAAGAGCCAGCTGAAGCCGATCCGCAGGGCCTGGATGTCCTGGCGTGGCGCGAGGACCGATTCCAGCCGGGGCAGCAGGTCCCTCAGCTCGTCCCGCAACGCGGTGCCGGTCTCGCTGAGCCGGACGGTGCGCGTGGTGCGGTGGAACAGCCGTGCGCCCAGGGCCTGTTCCAGCCGGTTGATGGAGCGGGTCAGGGACGGCTGGGTGGTGCCCAGCGAGGCGGCGGCCCGGGTGAAGCTCAGGTGCTCCGCCAGCACGAGGAAGGCCCGTAGATGGCGTATGCCGATGTCCGCGAGGGCCTCCCGGTGATCCGCGAGGGCCTCCCGGTGAAGCGCTGTTCCGCGCGTCACGCGGTCTCCTCCGTCTCCTCGGTGAGGGATGGTCGCATCAAGGGGTCGACTGATCACCGAGGCACAATACAAACAGAACGATCGTTTTGTAAGTGACGCCGGTCATAGTCATGAAGACACAGAAACAGCGAGCCTGTCACTTCCCGGCGAGCAGCGACCGGTACCAGGGCGCGGCGTCGGCGAGACCCGCCGTCGGCCCCGCTCCCGGCACACAGCCGGCCAGTCGCCAGATCTCTCCGCTGTCGTACCAGTGGTCCTCGGCCAGCAGCCGGAACTGGCGTTCACTCACCCGTCCCGGGGTGCCGGCCAGCTCCGCCAGGCACCGTCCCATCGGCCAGTCGCGCGCGGGCGGTTCGGGCAGTACGCCGTACCCGGCCAGCGCGGTCAGCAGGTCACCGACGCGCACGGGTTCGGGATGGCTCGCGTGATGGGTGCCGCCGGGCAGCCGCGCGGCCCGCGCCAGCGTCGCGATCAGCCGGGCGAGATCGTGGACGTCCACCACCGACAGCAGGCCCCGGCCGCCGTCCCAGCGGGCCGGCACCCGCCGCACCAGCTCGGCCAGCGCGGGCACCACCCAGCGGTCCCCGGTGCCCAGGACCAGTCCCGGCCGCAGCACCGTGCCGCCCGCCGCCAGCACCAGGCGCTCGGCGGCCAGCCGGGTGCGGCTGGCGTCGGACACCGGCTCGGGCGCGATCTCGTCGACGGCGATGCCGCTGTGCGGCCCCGCGCCGTACACCGCCGCCGTGGACAGCAGTACGACGCGGCCGATTCCCGCCCGGCGCGCCTCCTCCAGCAGGGCGGCGGTCCCGTCCACGTTCACCGCGGCGCAGGTCCGCGCGTCACCGCCGACCCGGGCCGCGAGGTGCAGCAGGACGTCACAGCCGTCGCCCAGGCCCCGCAGCGAGGCCGGGTCGGTCAGGTCGGCGCGCGCCCACCGCACGCCGGGCAGCGGCGCCCGGTCCGTGGGCGGAGTACGCACGGCCGCCGTGACCGCGACGCCCGCGGCACCGCCTTCGTGAGTGCCGGAGGACAGGGCGTCCGCACCGCCTTCCCGGGCGCCGGACAGGGCGTCGAGCACGGTGGAGCCGATGAAGCCGGTCGCGCCGGTCAGCAGCACCCGTGCCCCGGTCACGACGCGGCCTTCCCGCGCTCCACGTCCACGGTCAGCCGCGCCAGCGTCGCGGGGGTGGCGATGCCCGGCAGCAGGTAGTTCCACAGCACGGCGATGTGCTCGGGCAGGTCCCGGCGCCCGGACTCCAGGTGGGACATCAGCTGGGTGCCGGTGAAAGAGGCGACCAGCACCCTGGCGAACTCGGCGCCCACCACCTGGGGCAGCAACTCGCCGCGCTCCCGGGCGAGGTCGAGCTCCGCGCGGAAGAGGTCGATCCACATGTGGTAGACGGTGAAGTCGACGAGCAGACCCGCCTCGCCCTGTTCGACGGCGAGCCGGACCCCGGCCCGCAGCAGCACGTTGTGCTGCAGTTCGTAGCCCAGGTGCAGGGTGAGGTCGATGAGCTGCTGGAGTCCGCCGGGCGCGGCGGGCAGCGTCAGCGTGGCGGCCTGTTCGAGCAGGACCGCGCGGCCCAGATCCTCCTTGGACTTGAAGTGGAAGTACATCGCGCCCTGGGTCACCCCGGCCCGTTGCAGGATCTTGCTGACGCCGGCGGCGGAGTAGCCGAACTCGTCGAACATCTCCGCCGCCGCCATGAGGATCGCCTCCCTGGTGCGGACCGCGCGCTCCTGCTTGGGCCGTGTCATCGAGCAGCTCCGAGTCGTAGAAGAGGGCAACAATTTACAAAGGAATGACAAGCAACAGCAACAAAAACAAAACGATCGCCCTTTATAGTATCTCGACGAACCGACACGACCGCCGTGCGAGCGCCGCCGCGCCCGTACGGTCCGCCCTGTCCGAGATGAGGTACCCGCGCGTGATCAGCACCGCCGAGTCAGCCGCCCCGTCGTCCTGGACCCCCGTACCGCAGCGGTACGTGCACAAGCACCACGCGGACGAGACGCTCCTCACCGCCTGGCGGCGCACCGGCCCCGACAGCTTCCTGATCAAGGCCGACTGGCCCGCCGTACACGCCTTCTACGCGACCGGCGCGACCGGCGCGACCGGCGCGGCCGGGGGCGGCGGCGTCGATCCGCTGCTGTTCAGCGAGACCGTCCGGCAGTGCCTGCCCCTGCTCTCGCACGCGGCGTACGACGTCCCCCTCGGACACCACCTGCTGTGGGAGACCTACGACTACTCCCTCGCCGCGCCCCGTCCCACCGACGGCCCCCCGCCGCTCCGTTCCGGCGAGGTGGTCCTGCACGCCCGCTGCACCGAGGTCGTCCGCCGCGGGCCGCGTGCCGCCGCGGTCACCGTCCACTTCCGGGCGCTGCGCGGAGACGGCCTCATAGGCACCGCCACCACCCGCTTCACCATCCAGACCGCCGCCGTCTACCGGCGGCTGCGCGCCCGGTACGCCGACCTCGACCACGCCCTGCGGGACCTGCCGGAACCACCGGCGCCGGTGCACTACAGACAGGTGGGCCGCGAACACCCCCGCGACGTCGTCCTGTCGGCCACCGACGTCCCCGGCCGTCACCGGCTGCGGGTCGACACCCGGCACCCGATCCTCTTCGACCACCCCGTCGACCACGTCCCCGGCATCCTGCTGCTCGACGCCGCACGCCAGGCCGCCCACGCGGCCTCCGCCGCCCAGGGCGCCCGAGCCGTCACCATGAACACCCGCTTCCACCAGTACGTCGAGTTCGACGCCCCCTGCTGGGTCGAGACGGAGGAGGACGGGACTGCCCCGGGCCGACTGAGGGTGACGGCACGCCAGTTCGACCGCACCTGCTTCACCGCGTCCGTGGCCCTGGCCCCCGCATCCGCCCCCGCCCGCGGATCCGTACCCGCCCCCGCCCGCGTCTCCGTACCCGCCCCCGCCTCCCGTGCGAACGGCACCCGGGCCGTCATCGGCGCCCGCCCGCTCGCGCCGTCGGCTTGACCTTCACCCTGACGTCAATGTCGAAGCTGCCTTCCATGAACTCACCACAGACCTCCTTCACCGGGCGGGGCGTCACCTGGGCGCTGACCCTGCTGACCCTGTGCTCCTTCACCCTCGGCACCGGCGAAATCATGATCGCGGGCCTGCTGCCGGACATCGCCGACGACGCCGGTGTCTCCCTCTCCACGGCCGGCCTGCTGGTCAGCTCCTTCGCCCTGACCGTCGTCATCGGCGGCCCCGTCCTCGCCCTGACCACCGGGCGGACGCGGCGGCGCCGGCTGCTGATCGCCCTGATGCTCACCTACGTCCTGGGCAACGTGGTCTCCGCCCTGGCACCGTCCTTCTGGGCGCTGGCCACCGGCCGGATCCTCGCCGCGCTGGCCCACTCGGCCCTGATGCCGCTGTTCTTCGGCATCGCGGCGGACGTCGTGCCGCCCAACAAGCGCGGCATGGCCGTCGCCCGCGTCTCGCTGGGCTTCAGCCTGGCGATGATCGCCGGCCTGCCCATCGGCGCCGCCCTCGGCCAGTGGCTGACCTGGCGCGCCACCTTCTGGGCGGTCGCCGCGCTCACCCTCGCCATCACCGTTCCCGTCGCGGCGCTCGCCCCCGACACCGCGGGCATCTCCGCCGCCGACGACCAGGGCCGGCTGCGGGAACTCAAGGTCCTGGGCGACCGCCGGGTGCAGATCGTCACCGGGGTCACCGCCCTGGCCGCCGCCGCGTCCTTCACCGCCTACACCTATGTCACCCCGCTGCTCACCGACGCCGTCGGCTTCGGCGAATCGGCGGTCACCGTGCTGTTGCTGCTGTTCGGGATCGGCGGCACGGCCGGCAACCTCGTCGGCGGCCGGCTCACCGACCGCTCGGTGCTGGGCGCGATCTCCCTGTCCGTCGCCGCACTCGCCGTCGCGCTGCTGCTCCTCGGCGCGGCCACCGGCGTACCGGCCCTGGCGGTGGCCTTCCTGTTCCTGTTCGGCCTCGCCTACTACGCCGTGATCCCGGCGGTCAACACCCGCCTGCTGAACGTGGCCTCGCAGCAGGCCCGCACGCTGGCCCTGACCGTGCAGAGTTCGGCGTTCAACCTCGGCACGGCGCTGGGCGGCTGGCTCGGTGGCCGGCTCCTCGCCGCCGGTGCCGGACTGCGCTGGCTGCCCGTGGCGGGCGGTCTGGTCGCTCTGATCGCCCTGGTGATCGCCGTCGCCGAGGCCGCCGGGGCACGCCGCCGCGCGGCAGCCGGAACCACGGCCACGGCCGAGCCACGGCCCGCCGCGACCGAGCCACGGCCCGCCGCGACCGCACCGGCTCCGGAGACCGCCTGACCACCGGAATACCGTCGTCCCTTCAACCGGATACCCGCCAGAAGACCCGTCAGGAAGGCTGTCACCCATGCGCATCGGGGAACTCGCACATGCCACCGGGACGACCACACGTGCCCTGCGGTACTACGAGGAGCACGGCCTGCTGCACCCCGAGCGCACCTCCAACGGCTACCGCTCCTACGGGAGCGACGCCGTGCGCGTGGTGGCGAACATCCGGCTGCTGCTGGCGGCCGGCCTCACCACCGAGGATCTGCTGGCCGTCGACGACTGCCTGCGCGACCAACTGCTCGACGACCACGGCTGCGCCGATCCCGGCGCCAAGATCGCCGTCTTCGAGCAGCGGCTCGCGGTGATCCAGGAACGCATCGACAACCTCACCCACGTGCGCTCCCGACTCCTCGACAGGCTCGGCGAACTGCGCACGCGCGCCGCCCGCTCCGACGATCGCGCCTGCCCGCGCCGCGCCGGGGCGCGGGAGACGGAGAGGGAGCGGGAGCGGGCGGCGGCGTGACCGGCTTCGGCGGCTCTCCCCTCTGACGGCCGACTCCACGGCCCGGCCCGGACCCGTGACGCAGCACGTCACGGGGCCGGGCCGTGGAGCCGGTGGACCGTGTCAGGAGACGGACAGTGAGTACGTCCCGCTGCCGGCCCGGTTGATCAGGACCACTCCGTAGCAGTCCAGGCCGCTCGGCGTGAGCGTGACCGTCTCGGGCTCGCCCGGGTCACCGGTGACCGAGCCGGTCAGGATGTCCTGGCGGCCCTTCACCGAGGAGGTGCCCGCACCGGGGTCGGAGTCCACGAGGTACAGCTCGGCGTCCTGACCGGCGTCCGACGGGGTCACGGTGATGGTCTGCGGGGTGTCGGTGCAGGTGTCCCAGACCTCGACCACGTCGTCGGCGCCCATGGTGCGGCTGTCACCGGTCAGTGGAAGTATCTTGCCGGTGTCGGAGACCTCGACGGTGTACTCGCCGCCGCCCACGCGGTGGGTCACGCGCGGGTAGTAGTCGCCGAGTTCGCGGTTGTCGACGTTGGAGTCCACAGCCACGAAGTCGGTGAAGCCGACGCCCGAGAGACTGTCTCCCAGCTTCTGCGTCATGTTCCGGTCGTCGTAGAGTTCCAGGTCGTAGTCGGTGCCCGTGCCCGCCCGCACGGCGACGACGGACCAGAAGCGGAACTTGGTGTCGTAGCGGTAGTTGTGGTGGCCGGGCGGGTTGGGCGACGGCCTGGTCTTCTCGGCGCCGCTGGTCAGCGGGTCACGGAACCCCATGTCGATGGTGTTCTGGTAGAGGGCGCTCATCGGGCCGTCGCCGACGTCGTAGCCGTCCGCCGTGCGCTGCTGCCAGTACTGCTGGAAGTGGTCCGAGCGGTGGTCGAGGAAGGTCTCCCAGACGTTGGCCTCGCCCTCGGCGAAGTCGTCCCAGTACAGTTCGTCGTCATCGTCGATGAGATCGATCAGCGCGCCGGCGATCCGGCCCTCGACGTTCGGCCCGTTGTCCCAGTCCGCGGGGTCGCCCCAGGTGGGGGTGCGGAAGTCGAACGGCTCGTCGTGGCCGAAGAGGTCGACGACCATCGTGCCGTAGAAGTCGGCGAAGCCTTCCACCCACGCGCACTCCGGGCTCTCCTCGCCGCCCACCTGGTGATCGAAACACGCCTCGCCGATGTCCGGCTGGTAGCCCCCGTAGACGTCGTCCATCACGCCGTGGCCGATCTCGTGGTCGACGACCCAGGGCTGCTCGGCACGGTCGTCGGGCAGGTGGACCCGGTCGTCGTCCGGGTCGTAGAAGGCGGACGGGTCGTCGGTGGGCCACAGGATCCCGATGTGGAAGCAGTCCGTGTCGTCGCGGTCCCAGCAGCGGCCGGGCGTCCAGACGGCCGCCTCGTCGGCGTAGTCGAAGACGCGCAGCGCGCGGAACAGGTTCGGGTCGGACGGCATCCGGCGGCCGTAGTTCACCGTGGCGCCGTCGGCGACGTTCCCCCGGGTCTCGAACTGGAACTCGTACGGGTCATCGTCGTCGTCCCGTACGCTCCAGGACTGGTTGAACGCGACGAACTTGACGTACAGGTCCACGCCGCCGCCGAACACGCCGTCGTCGTTCTCGAAGCAGATGTCGTACGCGCCGCTGCCGTCGGTGATGCCGACCGCGAGCAGATCGTCGAAGAGGCCGTCCTCGTCCCAGACCTGCACCTCGAAGTTGCTCGACGGGTGCACCACGTCGCCGATCATGTAGGCCCACGACCCCTGGACGCAGGAGGTCGCCTGCACGCCGGGGTTCCGCGCCTCGTCGGTGTGCGGTTCGGGCAGCCCGTTCTCGCCGGCCGTCGCGGAGCGCGGTTTCTTCTTCGCCGGGACGGCGTCGGAGGGGACGGCTTTCGTCCGGAAAGGCCCTTCCCCGTAGCCGAGGAAGGATTTCTCGCCCGTGTTCCCCACCGTCAGCGGTACGATCTCGGGCCAGCTGCTGTAGGGCTCCCCGTCGGGTGACACGGCCTGCACCCGGATCGACGTGGGCGCGGCGCGCAGCGCGGTGACGGTGGAGCGGAAGGTCATCTTCCGGCCGGCCTCGACATCCAGGACGCGCTCGGCCGCGTTGACCGCGCCGTACGCCTCCGGCCGGTCGGAGGCTGCGCGTTCCTCGGTGAAGCCGTCCGGCGCCGTCCGCCAGGCGAGGGTCGACGGCAGTTCCACCCGTACGGCGACGTCGTCCAGCTCGGCCGAGGTCCGCAGGGTGACGGTGAGGGTCGCGTCCCCGCCCGTGGCGGGCGCGTGGTCCAGTCGTGCGTCGACGTCGAGGCACCGGGCCCCTTCGTCGCCGAGCGTGCAGGCGTCGGGCGGCGGAGCGGCGTCGGGCCGCGCGGTGGCTGCGGCCGTGGGTGCGGCCGTGGGTGGTGGTGCGGCCTGGGCGACGGGCGCCCAGGAGAGGGCCAGGGTGGCGGCTGTGGCGGTGAACGCCGTCAGGGCCGTACCTCTACCTCTTCTCCTCGGTCTCATACGTTCCCCCTTGAGCGTGGTGGTGATGTGCGAGATCGGTGGCATCGGAGCATGGAGCGACTGCTGGGATTAGCCTGTACATGACAACAGCAACGCGGATCAAAGATCACCACAAGGACATATCCGGCCTCGTGGTCCCGGGCTGACGGCACCGACTTTCCGGGGGCTAGGGCCCGGTGGGCTCCGGTCCGGTGTGCTCCGTGGGGGAGAGGTTGCGCCGGATCGCGTGCCGCGCGATGGCGTGGAGGGCCTCGTTGTCGTCGGCTGTGTCGGGAAGCAGGGGCGCCAGACGCCGCCAGGCTCGCTCCAGGGTGGAGAGTGCCTCGTCGGCGCAGGCGTCGACCGCGCCGCACGCGCGGAGTTCCTCCGCGATCCGGCGTACACCGGCCGCGTCGGTGCCGCGGGCGACCTCGTCCCACAGGTGGCGCGTCCTGCGGCGGGGCAGCAGGCCGACAGCGTGCGCGAGCGGCATGGTCACCTTGCCGTTGAGGAGGTCCTCGCCGACGCGCTTGGTCGCCTGCCCGGCGCGGGGGACGCCGGTGAGGTCGCAGACGTCGTCGCTGATCTGGTAGGCGCAGCCCACGGCGGTGCCGTACTCGTTGAGCGCGTGCTGCACCGCGGGGGAGGCGCCGCCGGCCAGGGCGGCGATCCGCAGGCAGGCGCCCTCGACGGCGCCGGACTTGAGCCGGTGGGTGAGCCGCAGGGTCTCCAGCAGGGGCCGCGGGTCCGCGGCGGCCACCGCGAGGTCCATCTGGTGGGCGTGGCCCTGGATGTCCAGGCTCTGTCCGGCGTGCGCGGCGAGCAGTGCCGCCGTGTACACGTCCATCAGTTCCTCCGTTGGGTATCCCCGGCTCCAGCCGGGGCGGGAAAACGGAACGGCGCGGAGCGGCGTTGTTCGGTGACGTCATGACAGAGGACGGCGCTGCCCCTCGATGTACTGACGGATCATCGACAGTGGCGCTCCGCCGCAGGACGCCGCGAAATACGAGCGGGACCAGAAGACCGAACCCATCCCCGTCCGGTTGACGCGCCCGGTGTACTCGGCGCGCAGGTAGCGGGAGCTGACGCCCTTGAGGGAGTTGACCAGC
>NZ_JAVRHI010000544.1:0-5125 GCF_034105845.1 Streptomyces sp. CRN 30
CGCACCCTGAAGGCGGGCGCGCGGCCCGCCGGAAGGCCGCGAAGCGGCAAGGGCGCAACGGTGGCCCCGTGAGCCCGCAGGACGGCCGGGGAGCCGGCGGAGCGGGCCGGGCGGGCCAGGACGCCAGGAAGGCCCCCTACGGCGCGCAGAGCGGTGACGCGGGCGACGAGACGCCTTCCCCGGCGGCTCCCCGCTCCCGGGTGGAGGCCCGACGGGCCGCACGGGCGCGCAAGCCCAGCGCCGGGACCATAGCCAGTCGGCTGATCGGCGAGGCGTTCATCACCACCGGCGTGCTGATGCTGCTGTTCGTGACCTACCAGCTGTGGTGGTCGAACATACGGGCGCAGGCGCAGGCCGGCCAGGAGACCAGCAGCCTCCAGGAGCAGTGGGCGAGCGGTGAGCGCGCACCGGGGGCGTTCGAGCCGGGGCAGGGCTTCGCCATCCTGCACATCCCGAAGCTGGACGTGGTCGTGCCGATCGCGGAGGGCATCAGCAAGACGCAGGTCCTGGACCGCGGCATGGTCGGCCACTACGACGAGAACAGCATCGAGACGGCCATGCCCGAGGACAAGACCGGCAACTTCGGTATCGCGGGCCACCGCAACACCCACGGGGAGCCGTTCCGCTACATCAACCGGCTCGAGCCCGGCGACCCGATCGTGGTCGAGACGCAGGACACGTACTACGTGTACGACATGGCCTCGATCCTGCCGGTGACGCAGCCCTCGAACACCGCCGTGCTGAACCCGGTGCCCGCCGACTCGGGGTTCACGGAGGCCGGCCGCTACATCACGCTGACGACCTGCACACCGGAGTTCACCAGTAAGTACCGGATGATCGTGTGGGGCAAGATGGTCGAGGAACGGCCGCGCAACGAGGGAAAACCGGACGCGCTCGTCCGATGAGCACGTGCGCACCGAGCGCGTGGGCGCTGAGCACATGAGCCCGAGCACGTGAGAACACGCAGGCATGCGGAACCTGGAACAGACGGGGCAGATGCAGTGGCAGCCACCACCGAGCACGGGGAGCAGCACGAGGAGCGGACCGACGAGGAGTCCGCGTCACCGGCGCCGTCACCCGCGGCCCCGCGGCGCCGCGGCACCGGGAAGATCGCGACGGCCGTCAGCGTCTTCGGTGAACTCCTCATCACCGCGGGCCTGGTCCTGGGCCTGTTCGTCGTCTACTCGCTGTGGTGGACGAACGTCCTCGCCGACCGCGAGGCGGACAAGCAGGGCGACAAGGTCCGTGACACGTGGGCCCAGCAGGAGGAGGAGGAGGACGGTGAGCCGGCCGTGTTCGACCCCAAGAACGGCATCGGCTTCCTGCACGCCCCGACCATGACCGGGGACGAGATTCTGATCAGGAAGGGCACCTCGACCAAGCTCCTGAACAACGGTGTCGCCGGCTACTACACCGACCCCGTCAAGGCGGCCCTCCCGACGAGCGGCAAGAACGGCAACTTCTCCCTCGCCGCCCACCGCGACGGCCACGGCGCCAAGTTCCACAACATCCACAAGATCGAGAAGGGCGATCCGATCGTCTTCGAGACGCAGGACAAGTGGTACGTCTACAAGGTCTACGCGATGCTGCCGGAGACCTCGAAGTACAACGTCGACGTCCTGGACGCGATCCCCGAGGAGTCGGGCAGGAAGAAGGCCGGCAAGTACATCACCCTCACCACCTGCACGCCCGTCTTCACCTCCGACTACCGCTACATCGTGTGGGGCGAGCTGGAGCGCGTGGAGCAGGTGGACGAGGACCGGACGCCGCCGGCGGAACTGAGGTGATGTCGAGGTTGACGTAGGGGAGGCGCTGCGGGGCCCGGCCGCCTGACATGGCGAAGGGCCGAAGCCGCAACTACTCCTTGCGGCTTCGGCCCTTCTGCGTACGGTGCGCAGCGCAGCGCAGCGCTGTGAGTTCTGTCCGGTGATCGAGTACCAGTGACTCGATGGTCTTGAGGCCACCTCGAAGTACGCCGCCACCATCGCCGTCGTCACGTGCATGCCGTCCGGCAGCAGCGACAGGGCCCCGGCACCCCCAACCAAGGGGTTGCCGGGGCCCTGTCGTACCGCGTACCTGCTGGGTCTCCACCGCAGGCCAGCCGCGTCAGCCGAAGGCGCCGCCGAAGAAGCCGCCTCCGTTGTTGCCCCCGTTGTTGCCGCCCGCGTCCGCGGCGACCAGGTTCACCGTGGTGCCCTTGGCCACCTCGGTGCCCGGCTGCGGGTCCTGGTTGAAGACGATGGCCTCGTCGTTCTGCGAGCCGCTGATGTTGAACTGCAGACCCGCGTTCTGCAGCTCCGCCTTGGCGTCCTTCAGCGACTTCCGGTTGACGTCCGGGACCTGCACCGTCTCCGGCTCGGCCTTCTTGCCGATCTGGATGGAGACCGACTGGCCCTTCTCGACCTGGGTGCCTGCTGCCGGCGCGGTCCTGACGACCTTGTCCGCCTGGTCGTCGTTGTCGACCTCCACCTCGGTGCAGGTGCCCACGAGGTCGCTCTGCTGCATCCGCTGGACGGCCTCGTCACAGGTGCTGCCGGTGACGTCCGGGACGGTGGACTTGGCCACCTCCTTGGCGACCGTCAGGGTGATCGTGGTGCCCTTCTCCTGGTCGGTGTCGCCCGCGGGGTCCTGGCCGATGACGACGCCCGCCGTCTGGTCCGACTCCTCGAGCTTCTGCTCGACCACGAAGCCCTTCTCCTCGAGCTGCGACTTGGCCTTCTCGTAGGACAGGCCCCGGACGTCCACCACCGTCACCGTGGGCGCGCCGGTCGACACCACGATCTGAATGGTGTCGCCCTTGTTGACGTCGGTCCTGGCCTCCGGGGTCTGCGTGCAGACGTTGCCCGTCTTCTGGTCCTCGCAGGGCTCTTCGGTGACCTCCAGGGTGAGGTCCACGTTCTCGGCCATCCGCTGGGCCTCTTCCTGCGTGGACCCGACGAAGTTGGGGGCCGCGAAGGGGTCGTTGTTGTCGCCGTTGCCGCCGAACGCCAGCTTGCCGATCAGGATGGCTCCGACGAGCACCAGGACACCGGCCACGACCAGCAGGATGGTCGAGGTGTTGTTCTTCTTCTGCTGACGGCGCCGCCCGGGACGGTCGTCGTAGCCGTAGCCGCCGTCGTCCGGGTTCATCGGGGGCAGCATGGAGGTGGCCTGGCCGTCGGTCGGGCGCATGGCCTGTGTCGGCTGCTCGTCCGGGTAGCCGCCGTAGCCCACCGAGCCCATGGCGGCGGTCGCCGCGACGGGCTGGCCGTCGAGGCAGGCCTCGATGTCGGCGCGCATCTCGTCGGCGGACTGGTAGCGGTAGTCGGGGTCCTTGGTCAGCGCCTTCAGCACGATCGCGTCCATCTCGGGCGTGATCTCGGGGTCGAAGACGCTCGGCGCCTGCGGCTCCTCCCGTACGTGCTGGTAGGCCACCGCGACCGGGGAGTCGCCGACGAAGGGCGGCCGGACCGTCAGCAGCTCGTACAGCAGGCAGCCGGTCGAGTACAGGTCGGACCGTGCGTCGACCTGCTCGCCCTTGGCCTGCTCCGGGGAGAGGTACTGGGCGGTGCCGATGACGGCGGCCGTCTGCGTCATCGTCATGCCTGAGTCGCCCATCGCGCGGGCGATGCCGAAGTCCATGACCTTGACCTGGCCGTTGCGGGTCAGCATGACGTTGGCCGGCTTGATGTCGCGGTGGACGATGCCGCTGCGGTGGGCGTACTCCAGGCCCTGGAGGATGCCGATCGTCATCTCCATGGCGCGCTCGGGCAGCAGCTTGCGCCCGCTGTGCAGCAGCTCGCGGAGGGTGGAGCCCTCGACGTACTCCATGACGATGTACGGGATCGACACGTTGTCGATGTAGTCCTCGCCCGTGTCGTACACCGCGACGATCGCGGGGTGGTTGAGCGAGGCGGCGGACTGGGCCTCCCGGCGGAACCGGGCCTGGAAGGTGGGGTCACGCGCGAGGTCCGCGCGCAGCGTCTTCACCGCCACGGCGCGGCCGAGCCGGGTGTCCTGTCCCAGGTACACCTCGGCCATGCCACCACGGCCGAGCACGTGGCTCAGCTCGTACCGGCCGCCGAGGCGACGCGGCTCCTCCATAGCTACCTACCAGCCCTCTCCGTCGGTCCCGACCGCACCCATGTGTGGTCCGGCGGTGTGCTGTCCGGGCATACCGTACCCGGCTCGCCCTGCGTGACCTGGCCGCAATCGTCACCCGATACAGGACCGGTACCGCAACGTGCGCCGTTGCGTGAGCGACGTGACGTGGGTCACTGCTTGCTGTCGAGTACCGCCTGCATCACGGCCTTCGCGATGGGGGCGGCGAGACCACCACCGGAGATGTCGTCCCGGTTGGCGCTGCCGTCCTCGACGACCACGGCGACGGCGACGGGCGAGCTGCCGTCGTCGGCCTTGGCGTACGAGATGAACCAGGCGTACGGCTTCTCGCTGTTGTTCAGGCCGTGCTGGGCGGTACCGGTCTTGCCGCCGACGGTGACGCCGTCGATCGCCGCCTTGGATCCGGTGCCGTCCTTGACGACCGTCTCCATCATCTCCTGCAGGGCCTGCGCGGTCTCGCCGGAGACGGCCTGCGAGAGCTCCTCGGGCTCGTGCGTCTCGATGGCGTCGAGGTTGGAGGCCTTGAGCTGTTCGACCATGTACGGCTTCATCAGCTTGCCGTCGTTGGCGATCGCGGCGGAGACCATCGCCATCTGCAGAGGGGTGGCGCGGTTGGACGCCTGGCCGATGCCGGCCAGGGCGTTCTGCGGCCGGTTGTCCTCGGGGTAGATGCTCTCGGCGGCACGGACCGGGATGTCGAGCTCCGGGTTGTCGAAGCCGAACTTCTTGGCCTGCTCGATCATCTTCTCGTTGCCCACGTCGTCGGAGAGCTTGCCGAAGACGGTGTTGCAGGAGACCCGCAGCGCCTCGCGCAGGGTGGCGTTCTCGCAGTCGCCGTGCTCGTTGGTGAGGGGGGTCGTCGACTCGGGCAGCTGGTACGGGTCCGGGCTGTCGGTGGCCGAGTCGATGCCGTTGACCTTGTTGTTCTCCAGCGCCGCGGCGGCCGTGACCACCTTGAAGGTCGAGCCGGGCGGGTACGTCTCGCGCAGCGCCCGGTTCAGCATGGGCTTGTCCTCGTCCTTGT
>NZ_JAVRHI010000545.1:0-13335 GCF_034105845.1 Streptomyces sp. CRN 30
CGGCGCCGGTCCCGCAGCAGGGCGGCCCCGGCGGTGACGCGGGAGCGACGTCGGTCTACGGCGACCGCAGCCCGACGACGTTCCACCGGCTGGACCTGGGCCGGGTGATGCGCATCGGCCGTGCGCTCGACAACGAGCTGGTCGTCTCCGACCTGCAGGTCTCGCGCCGGCACGCCGAGTTCCACGCGATGCCCGACGGCCGTTCCGAGATCCGCGACCTCGGCTCGCACAACGGCACGTTCGTCAACGGTGTGGCGATGGCCAAGGGCGGCACGGCGCTGCTCGGCCCGGACGACATCGTCGGTGTCGGCCACTCCACCTTCCGGCTCGTCGGCGACCGGCTCGAGGAGTTCGTCGACACCGGTGAGGTGTCCTTCTCGGCCCGCCACCTCACCGTCACGGTCGACGGCGGCAAGCAGATCCTCAAGGACGTCTCCTTCGGCGTCCCCGAGAAGTCGCTCGTCGCGGTCATCGGCCCCTCGGGCTCCGGCAAGTCCACACTCCTGAAAGCCCTCACCGGCTACCGCCCGGCCGACCGGGGCGAGGTCCTCTACGACAACCGGAACCTGTACAAGCAGTTCGCCGAGCTGCGCCAGCGCATCGGCCTGGTCCCGCAGGACGACATCCTGCACAAGGAACTCACGGTCAGCCGGGCCCTGAAGTACGCGGCCAAGCTGCGCTTCCCCGCGGACACCACGGCGGCCGAGCGTGACGCCCGCATCGACGAGGTGCTGCGCGAGCTGAAGCTCGACATCCACAAGGACAAGAAGGTCACCGCCCTGTCCGGCGGTCAGCGCAAGCGGGTCTCGGTGGCCCTGGAGCTGCTCACCAAGCCGTCGCTCATCTTCCTGGACGAGCCGACCTCCGGCCTGGACCCGGGCATGGACCGCGACGTCATGCAGTTGCTGCGCGGCCTCGCCGACGACGGCCGCACCGTCCTGGTGGTCACCCACTCCGTGGCCGAGCTGGCGCTCTGCGACCAGCTCCTGGTCATGGCGCCCGGCGGCAGCGTCGCCTACTTCGGCCCGCCGGAGGAGGCCCTCAACTTCTTCGGCTACTCGTCCTGGGCCGACGTCTTCTCCGCGTTCGAGAACTACCGGGACTACGACTGGGCGGGCCGCTGGAAGGGCTCGCAGCACTACCAGATGTACGCCGCCGACATCGACGCCGGCGCCCCGCAGTCGGCGCAGACGCCCCCGTCGCAGGCACCGCCGCAGGCGATGAGGCCGCCGAAGCCGCAGGGCTGGGGCTCCCAGCTGATGACCCTGATCCGGCGGTACGTCGCGGTCATCGTCTCCGACAAGGGCTTCCTCGCGCTGACCTTCCTCCTGCCGGCCGTCATCGGCGCGGTGAGCCTGCTCATCGACCCGGACAAGAGCCTGCTGCCCCGGGAGAACCCGGGGACCGGCCGGCTCATCCCCAACGGCACGGCCACCACCGTGCTGCTGATCCTGGCGGTCGGCATCTGCTTCGCGGGCGCCGCCAGCTCCGTCCGTGAGCTGATAAAGGAACGGGTCATCTACGAGCGGGAGCGCGCGACCGGCCTGTCGCGCTCCGCCTACCTGACGTCCAAGGTGATCGTCCTCGGCGTGATCGCGCTGCTGCAGGGCGCCCTGGTCACCGCGATCGGCTTCTCCACCCGGGAGATGACCGAGGAGGGCGTGTTCCTCGGCGACGGCAAGGCCGCCGTCATGCTCGAGCTGGCCGTCCCGGTCATGGCGCTCGGCTTCGCCTCGATGATGGTCGGCCTGGTGATCTCCTCGCTGGTGAAGACCTCCGAGGTGACCATGCCGCTGCTGGTGATGTTCGCGATCTTCCAGGTCGTGTTCACGGGGTGCCTGTTCATCCTGCACGGCACCCCGGGCGTCAACGAGTTCTCGTACCTCATGCCGTCCCGCTGGGCCGTCGCCGCCGCCGGCGCCACGATGGACCTCAACCGGATCAACCCGAACACCGACGATCCGGGCAGCACGGACCCCCTCTGGGACCACGAGGCGTCGGCGTACTTCATGGACATGGCGGCCCTGCTCGCCCTCGCCGCCGTCTGCGGCCTCCTCGTGGCCCGCTTCCTGCGCCGCCACGAGCCGGAGGTCATGCGGAAGTAGGCTCCGTACGGAACGCGGGAAGGGCGGCACCCCACCGGGGTGCCGCCCTTCCCGCGCCGACGCGCCGCTCAGTGCCTCAGTACGGGCCGTCCACGTTGTCGATCGACCCGTAGCGGTCGGCCGCGTAGTTCGCGGCGGCCACGATGTTGGCCACCGGGTCGTAGATGTCCTTCGGCGTGCCGGAGACGTGGTACGCCTCGAAGGTCGGCGGGATCACCTGGAGCAGGCCCTTGGACGGGATGCCGTTGATGGCGTTGATGTCCCAGTTGTTGATCGCCTTCGGGTTGCCCGAGGACTCCCGCATGATGTTCTTGTGCAGCCAGTAGTACGAGCCCGGGATGTCGTTCTTCTTCATGATGTCGAGCGACTCGCGGATCCAGCCGTCGAGGTTGTTCGCGTAGGTCTTCTCGGCGACCGGCTGGACCGGGGCGCGCTCGGCGGACCGGCTGGTGCTCTCCGTACCGCGCTCCTCGGT
Organism: Streptomyces sp. CRN 30; assembly: GCF_034105845.1. Classification (NCBI taxonomy): domain Bacteria; kingdom Bacillati; phylum Actinomycetota; class Actinomycetes; order Kitasatosporales; family Streptomycetaceae; genus Streptomyces; species Streptomyces sp. CRN 30. The sequence goes on from NZ_JAVRHI010000545.1 coordinate 2,581, forward strand.
GGCCTTCTTCTCCGCGTCGCTCTTCTTCGCGTCCGTCTCGGCGGCGGCCTTCTGCTTCGCCGCGGCGGCCTCGGCCTTCAGGCTCGCGCCGGCCAGCTGGTCGGTGACGCTGGCCTTGACGTCCTTGATGTGCTGCTCGTCGTAGACCACCGGAGCGGTCGCGGAGTCCGCGGTCGTGGTCTGACCGCCGCCCGGCACCAGGCTGATCGCGAGGGCGGCGGCACCGAGGCCGGCGACACCGGCGAGCGAGAGCTTGTGGGTCTTGGTCAGGGCTCGACCACGACCCTGGGCGGGGGTGTTCTGGGACATGACTGGGGGACCTCTTCGAGTAGCGGAAGGCCGCTCTGGCGCCAGGGGGGACACGATGTTTCCGGCAAGAGCGCCGCGGGTAAGAGCCGCGGAACCGAGCGACGGCAGCCATTGTTAGCGGCCGCAAAAACCCGTGGCAAAGGTGTGACGTACGATCCGGGATAGTGGACACGGGGCCGGAAAAGTGGCACGAAAAGGCACGTCTTCCCCGCTCATCGAGCCGCTCTGGCTCTCCTAGCGCCCTTCGTACGTGATGTGCGCCCTATGTGGGGGCTCACATCGCCCGCCCGTCATCCTCACCAAGAGTTGCTAGAGCAATGCTGCGTGTAGGTGGTGTCCGACGGAGTCGCGCACACCCGGGCGGAAGCGCGAGGGAACGGGTGGGACCGGGCCCCCGGTCCTAGGACCACCGCCCCCGCGCGGCCCCGTCACCCGACCGATCCGGGCTGTCGGACCCCGCCGGTACCGTGAGGTCATGAGTCAAGGTCCACGGTCCGGCCTGGCAGCGGTGAGCTCCGCGCTGCTGGCCATGAGCAGGCACCTGGAGGTGCGGGACGTCCTGAAGACGATCGTGGCCTCGGCGCGCGAGCTGCTCGACGCCGAGTACGCGGCGCTCGGCGTGCCCGACGACCACGGCGGCTTCGCCCAGTTCGTCGTCGACGGCGTCAGCGAGGAGCAGTGGAAGGCCATCGGCCCGCTCCCGCGCCAGCACGGCATCCTCGCCGCGATGCTGCACGACGCCAAGCCGGAGCGCCTCGCCGACGTCCGCGAGGACCCCCGCTTCGAGGGCTGGCCGAGCGCCCACCCCGAGCTCGCCGACTTCCTGGGCCTGCCCATCCGCGACGGCGACGAGGTCATCGGGGCGCTCTACCTGGCCAACAAGGTGCGTCCGGGCCAGGGGCACCCCGCGGCCCCCGGGCCCGCCGGCGGCTGCGGTTTCACGGCGGACGACGAGGAACTGCTGTCGATCCTCGCCCAGCACGCCGCGATCGCCCTCACCAACGCCCGGCTGTACGAGCGCAGCCGCGAGCTCACCATCGCCGAGGAGCGCTCCCGGCTCGCGCACGAGCTCCACGACGCCGTCAGCCAGAAGCTCTTCTCCCTGCGCCTGACCGCCCAGGCCGCGGCCGCCCTGGTCGACCGCGACCCCTCGCGCGCCAAGGGCGAGCTGCAGCAGGTCGCCGAGCTCGCCGCGGAGGCGGCCGACGAGCTGCGCGCCGCCGTCGTCGAACTGCGTCCCGCGGCGCTCGACGAGGACGGCCTGGTCGCCACCCTGCGCAACCAGGCCCGGGTCCTCGACCGCGCCCACACCGCGCGCGTGACCTTCGCCGCGCACGGGGTGCGCGCGCTGCCCGCGGCCCAGGAGGAGGCCCTGCTCCGGGTCGCCCAGGAGGCCCTGCACAACGCGCTGCGGCACTCCGGCGCCGCACGGGTCGACGTCACCCTGCGGCGGCGCGGCGGCTGCGCGGCGGTCCTGCGCGTCACGGACGACGGCGTCGGCTTCGACCCGCGGACGGTACGGCGCGCGGGACGCCACCTGGGCCTGGTCTCCATGCGGGACCGGGCGAGCGGGGCCGGAGGCCGGCTGACCGTGGAATCGGCGCCCGGCAAGGGCACCACGATCGAGATGGAGGTCCCCGGTGGCTGACGCGATCCGAGTGCTGCTCGTCGACGACCACCAGGTGGTCCGCCGCGGGCTGCGCACCTTCCTGGAGGTGCAGGAGGACATCGTGGTGGTGGGGGAGGCCGCCGACGGCGCGGAGGGGGTCGCCCGCACCGAGGAGCTCCGGCCGGACGTCGTCCTCATGGACGTCAAGATGCCGGGCATGGACGGCGTCGAGGCACTGCGCCGGCTGCGCGCCCTCGACAACCCCGCGCGCGTGCTGATCGTCACGAGCTTCACCGAACAGCGCACGGTGGTCCCGGCACTGCGCGCCGGAGCCGCCGGGTACGTCTACAAGGACGTGGACCCGGACGCCCTCGCCGGAGCCATCCGCTCCGTGCACGCCGGGCACGTACTGCTCCAGCCCGAGGTCGCCGGCGCGCTCCTGTCCCAGGAGGAGAACGTGCCGGGGCAGGGCAGGGGCGGCTCGCTCACCGAGCGGGAGCGCGAGGTGCTGGGCCTGATCGCGGACGGCCGCGCGAACCGCGAGATCGCCCGCGCGCTCGTCCTCTCCGAGAAGACGGTCAAGACCCACGTCTCCAACATCCTGATGAAGCTCGACCTCGCGGACCGCACCCAGGCCGCGCTGTGGGCCGTGCGCCACGGTGTGACGGAATGACCACAACCCGGTGTGACGGGATGACGGACCACTCGAAAGGCACTGTCCCGGACCGAGATACACACAGTCGTGTGGATGTACTCCGGATGGCGCATCCTCACCGGACGCGGGCCGTTCCCCAGGGCGTGCTGCGGGGACCGACCGCAGCGATCGTCAGGGAGGACCGAGAAGTGAAGAACCTCAAGAAGGCCGCGGCCGTCGCGCTCATGGCCGGTGGTCTGGTCGCCGCCGGTGCCGGCATGGCTTCGGCGAGCGCCGGCGCGCAGGGTGCGACCGTGCGCTCGCCGGGCGTGCTCGCGGGCAACCTTGTCCAGGTTCCGGCCCACGTCCCCGTCAATGTGGTCGGCAACGGTGTGAGGGTCGTCGGCATCCTGAACCCCACCTTCGGCAACAAGGGCATCAACCACTGACACCCCGGCACATCGGTGACCACCGGCCTCCCGGACGCCCAGGAGGCCGGAGGCCGTCGAGGAGCCCCGCGACCCCAGCGGTTCGCGGGGCCGGCTCCCCCGCGTCCGTCCCGATGCCCCGGTACCCCGGCGGCGCAGGCCCTCCCTCCGGCAGGAGGCCCTCAGCGCCCGCCGCGCTCGCGCTCCTCCACGGCGGAGTTGTACGCCGCCACCTGCGCCCGCCGCGCCGTCCGCTCCACCGGGCGCAGCGCCGACGCCCGCGCCGCCATCTCCGAGGCGCTCACCGCGCCCCCGTGCCCGTTCCCGTACGCCAGTGAGACCAGCAGCCCGACCCGCTGGGCCAGCTCCAGCACCCGCACCGCCCGCGGCGGGTACCCCGGCGCCAGCACCTTGCGCCCCTGTTCGGCCCGCGCCCGGTACGCGTCGACCGCCGCCTCCGCCACCGGCCCCGAGCCCGCCACGTCCAGCCGCGACAGCACCTCGGTGGCCTCCCGCAGGGCCTCTGCCAGTTCCCGCTCGGCCTCCCCGAGGGACGGTACGTCCGCGGGCGGCGCCTCCCGCACCTCCAGGCAGTGCCAGACGACCTCCACGTGCACGTCGCCCGCGGGCCCCGCCTCGTACACCTCCGGCACCAGCCCCAGGGCGGCGCCGTGACACACCACGGCCTCCTCCGCCTCGATCGCCCGCTTGTTGAACTCGGGCGGCCCGCTCAGCCCGAGCGGATGACCGGCCTGGGGCAGCGCCACCCGCAGCCCGGTCGCCCCGAGCGTGCGCAGCCGCCCCAGAGCGAGGGAGAGACCGACGGGGCCGGACTCCCCGGGCAGTCCCTCCACCCGGTGCACGGCGTCCTCCCCGACGATCGCGAGCACCGCGTCGTCCGGCGAGACGAGCCCGGCAAAAAGGGCATTCCCGTAGGCGGTGAGGCGTCCTGAGCGCGGTTCCGAGAGCATGCCCCCAGCCTAAGGACCGGCCGATGGAACGGTCCGCCCGGCCGGTGGCGTAGATTTCCTAGGGGGCTTTCGCCCACGGGCGAGGGTCGCGCACAGGCGTACGCGAAAGCCGAGACCGGCCGACACTGCAAGGGGAGACAGCGCGCTCATGAGCGATGTTCTGGAGCTGGAGGACGTAACCGTGGTCCGCGAGGGCCGCGCTCTGGTGGATCAGGTCTCCTGGTCGGTCAAGGAGGGTGAACGCTGGGTCATCCTCGGTCCCAACGGCGCCGGCAAGACGACCCTGCTGAACCTCGCGTCGAGCTACCTCTTCCCCAGCAAGGGCACCGCCACCATCCTCGGCGAGCCCCTCGGCAGGCCCGGCACCGACGTCTTCGAGCTGCGCCCGCGCATCGGCATGGCCGGCATCGCCATGACCGAGAAGCTCCCCAAGGCCCAGACCGTCCTGCAGACCGTCCTCACCGCCGCGTACGGCATGACGGCCACCTGGAACGAGGACTACGAGGAGATCGACGAGCAGCGCGCCCGCGCCTTCCTCGACCGCCTCGGCATGAGCGAGTACCTCGAGCGGAAGTTCGGCACCCTCTCCGAGGGCGAGCGCAAGCGCACCCTCATCGCCCGCGCCCTGATGGCCGACCCCGAGCTGCTGCTCCTCGACGAGCCCGCGGCCGGCCTCGACCTGGGCGGCCGAGAGGACCTGGTACGGCGCCTCGGCCGGCTCGCCCGCGACCCCATCGCCCCGTCCATGATCATGGTCACGCACCACGTGGAGGAGATCCCGCCGGGCTTCACCCACGTGCTGATGATCCGCCAGGGCCAGGTGCTCGCCGCCGGTCCGCTGGAGCTCGAGCTCACCTCGCGCAACCTCTCCCACTGCTTCGGCCTGCCGCTCGTGGTCGAACAGGTTGGCGAACGCTGGACCGCCCAGGGCCTGCCGCTGTCCTGACGCTCCAAGCCCTGGTCCGCCGACGCGAGTTGAGCCGTCCGGCCGTACAACCGGGCTTCGGTGCCCCTCACTTGATCGTGCGCCCTGTCCGTGGGGCGATAGTGGTCCTACCATGACCATGTGGACAGCATTGACGCATGGGTGTGGTGGCTTGTCGTCGCGGTCGGACTCGGTATTCCGCTCGTTCTGACCGCGATGCCGGAGTTCGGCATGCTCGCCGTGGGCGCCGGGGCCGGTGCCCTGACGGCGGGGCTCGGCGGCGGCATCGTGATCCAAGTGGTGGTCTTCGCCGCCGTGTCGGTGGCGCTCATCGCGGTCGTACGTCCCATCGTGGCCCGGCAGCGCGCCGAGCGGCCGGAGCTCACCAGCGGCGTGGACGCGCTGAAGGGCAAGCACGCCGTCGTCCTGGAGCGGGTCGACGGCGGGGGCGGCCGCATCAAGCTGGCCGGCGAGGTCTGGTCGGCGCGCGCCCTCGACGCCGGACAGGTCTACGAAGTGGGCCAGGAAGTGGATGTCGTGGAGATCGACGGGGCCACGGCGATCGTCATGTGACCGCGCGGACACAACTGGGCCGAACGCCCCACCCGGCAGTCGGCGGTCTGACAGACTCGACCAACAAGATCTTCACCAGGCATAAGATCTTCCTGAAACACAGAGTGCGGAGAAGGGTACGGGGAGTCGATGGAACCGATCATCATCGTCCTGATCATTCTGGTGGTGCTGGTCTTCATCGCCCTGATCAAGACCATCCAGGTCATCCCGCAGGCCAGCGCCGCCATCGTGGAGCGCTTCGGCCGCTACACACGGACGCTGAACGCCGGCCTGAACATCGTCGTCCCGTTCATCGACACCATCCGCAACCGCATCGACCTGCGCGAACAGGTCGTCCCCTTCCCGCCCCAGCCGGTGATCACCCAGGACAACCTGGTCGTCAACATCGACACGGTCATCTACTACCAGGTGACCGACGCCCGCGCCGCCACCTACGAGGTGGCCAGCTACATCCAGGCGATCGAGCAGCTCACCGTCACCACGCTCCGCAACATCATCGGCGGCATGGACCTGGAGCGCACCCTCACCTCCCGCGAGGAGATCAACGCGGCCCTGCGCGGCGTCCTCGACGAGGCGACCGGCAAGTGGGGCATCCGCGTCAACCGCGTCGAGCTCAAGGCCATCGAGCCGCCCACCTCCATCCAGGACTCGATGGAGAAGCAGATGCGCGCCGACCGTGACAAGCGCGCCGCGATCCTCACCGCCGAAGGCATCCGCCAGTCGCAGATCCTCACCGCCGAGGGTGAGAAGCAGTCCGCGATCCTGCGCGCCGAAGGTGAGGCCAAGGCCGCCGCGCTGCGCGCCGAGGGCGAGGCCCAGGCGATCCGTACGGTCTTCGAGTCGATCCACGCCGGCGACCCCGACCAGAAGCTGCTCTCCTACCAGTACCTCCAGATGCTGCCGAAGATCGCCGAGGGCGACGCCAACAAGCTCTGGATCGTCCCCAGCGAGATCGGCGACGCGCTCAAGGGCCTCTCCGGCGCCGTCGGCAACTTCGGCCTCATGGGTGGCGGCGGCCAGGGCGGCGCGGGCTCCTCCGGCGGCACGGAGCGCCGCGAGAAGCCGTCGATCACCGACTGACACCGACACGACCGGCACGGACATGACCGGGGCCGCCTTCCGACAACGGAAGGCGGCCCCGGTCATGTATCGCCAGAACGTATCGCCCGGCTAGGCCGCGCTCTGCGCCAGCCACTCCGGGAGCGCCTGGTAGTCGTCCTGCGCCAGCGTCAGCAGCATCGCGTCCGCGGGCGTCGGCTCGAAGGGCTGCAGCAGCAGGGGCATGCCGGCCTGCTCCGGCGTACGGTCCGCCTTGCGGTGATTGTCCTCCGCGCACGAGGCCACCGTGTTCAGCCAGGTGTCCCCACCGCCACGGGACCGCGGCACCACGTGGTCCACGGTCGTCGCCCGCCTGCCGCAGTACGCGCACCTGTGCCGGTCACGCACGAGAACGCCCCGCCTCGACCACGGAGCGTTTCTTCGGAACGGCACCCGTACGTATCTGCAGAGCCTGATCACCCGGGGCGCCGGTATGTCCACGGCGGCCCCGCGCATGCGCAGTTCGGGGTGGGCCTGCTCGACGACGGCCTTGTCCTGCAGCACCAGCACGACGGCTCGGTTGAGCGTCACTGTCGACAGCGGCTCGAAGCTCGCGTTGAGTACCAGTGTCTCCCGCACCCCGCCCACCTCCTGTTGCGCACCGGCCCACCCCCCTGGCGGGCTTGGATCAACCTTGGCCGGGCACACCGAGATGGACAACGCAATAAAAATGCCCGCCTCCGAACACTTCCAGGACCGGAGGCGGGCAAACGTTCAATGAACGTCGAGATGAGAAGAGGCAGGTCAGCTCTCGGCGGGAGCCGCGTACTCACCGATCAGCTGCGCACGCGCGAGCGTGTGGAAGCGCAGGTTGAAGCCGACCACGGCGGGCGAGGCGTCCGAGTCCGGGCCGAGCTCCTCCTGGTCCACGGCGTACACCGTGAACACATAGCGGTGCGCGCGGTCCCCGGGAGGCGGCGCGGCGCCCCCGAAGTCCTTCGTCCCGTAGTCGTTGCGCGCCTGCACGGCACCCTCGGGCAGCCCCTCGAACTTTCCCGTGCCCGCGCCCACCGGCAGCTCGGTCACCGAGGCCGGGATGTCGAACACGACCCAGTGCCAGAAGCCGCTCCCGGTCGGGGCGTCCGGGTCGTAACACGTCACGGCGAAGCTCTTGGTCTCCGGCGGGAAGCCCTCCCAGCGCAGCTGCGGCGAGGTGTTCCCCTCCGCCTGCACCTGCGCGTCCTTCAGCGTCGCGCCCTCCTGGACGTCCTCGCTCGTGACCGTGAACGACGGCACGGGGGGATGGAAGTCATGGGGAAGCGGGGGCCTCTTGGCCTCGGTCACCTCGGTACCTCCTGGTGCGTGGGATTGACTCTTCCGAGTTTCCGGGTCCTCGGACCCGTGGATCCTCGGGTTCCGAGCCTAGAACCAGTTACGCCTGCTGCCGACCTCGGACAGCCACTGGTTGAGGTAGGCCGCCCAGTCGGTGTCCTGGTAGCCGTTCAGTCCCACCCGGAAGGCGCGGAAGGAGTCGCTGCCCTCGCTGAACAGGCCGCCCCTCTTGTCCATCTCCAGGACGACGTCCATCTCGTTCTGGTCCGCGACGAAGCTGAGCTCCACCTGGTTCAGCCCGCGGTACTGCTGCGGCGGGAAGAACTCGATCTCCTGGTAGAACGGCAGCTGCTGCCGCGTACCGCGGATGTGCCCGCGCTCCAGGTCCGCGTTCTTGAACCGGAAGCCCAGCTGGATGAAGGCGTCCAGGATCGCCTGCTGCGCCGGCAGCGGGTGCACGTTGACCGGGTCCAGGTCACCGGAGTCCACCGCCCGCGCGATCGCCAGCTCGGTGGTCACGCCGACGTTCATCCCCCGCAGCGGCTGCCCGTCGATCATCGTGATCGGCGTCTCCCACGGGATCTCCAGCCCGAACGGAACCGCGTGGATCGCCTGGGCCTCCAGTTCGAAGGCCCCGCCGAGCGACACCTTCGTGAACTCGATGTCCTGCTTGTACTCCTGGTCGCCGCTCTCCACCTCGACCTTGGCCTGCAGCCCGACGGACAACCCCTCGATCCGCTGGCTCACGGAGCCGCCCTGGATCCGCACCTCGCCCTGGACGACCCCACCGGGAACGACATTGACCTCGCTCAGTACCGTCTCCACCGAAGCGCCACCGGCCCCCAGGCTCGCGAGCAGTCGCTTGAACCCCATGTCTCTTCCTCCCCAGGCAACGCCTGCGCTCTGTGTGAAGCCCTGTTCCGTACGGATCCTTGATCCCTACACACGCGATCCGGCCATCACCGGTTCCGCGCCCTCACCCTCAGGCGGAAGCCTCCCCGGCCGCGCGAGGACGGACAAGGCACGGCACCCGTCCGGAGTACGCTCGGACGGCATGATCGCGACAGCTGACCGTACGCCCCTGCCCCGCGAGTTCTTCGACCGACCCGTCCTGGACGTGGCGCCCGACCACCTGGGCCGCGTGCTCGTCCGCACCACCGCGGACGGTCCGCTCGAACTCCGACTGACGGAGGTCGAAGCGTACGACGGCCCGAACGATCCCGGATCCCACGCCTACCGGGGCCGCACGGCCCGCAACGGTGTCGTGTTCGGTCCGCCCGGACACGTCTACGTCTACTTCACCTACGGCATGTCAAGGCAGTCAGCATGAACGTCGATCTTCTCGCCCACCCTGCCGAAGAAGTCGCTCCCAAGCTGCTCGGGAGTGTACTCACCTGCAAAACCCCCGAGGGAACCGTGAGCATCGCCGTCACGGAGACCGAGGCGTACTCCGGCGCGGCCGACCCGGCTTCCCATGCCTACCGCGGCCGGACACCCCGCAACGCGGTCATGTTCGGACCCGCAGGACACCTGTACGTCTACCGGTCCCACGGCCTGCACTGGTGCGCCAACGTCGTCACCGGGACGGACGGCACCGCCTCGGCCGTCCTCATTCGGGCGGGCAAAGTCATCGAGGGGGAGGACCTGGCACGTGAGCGGCGAGGGGAGAGGGTCGAAAGTGCACGGCTCTCCCGAGGCCCGGGGAACTTCTGCCAGGCACTCGGCATCACGGCGGAGCACAACGGCGCAGACCTTCTGACAGGTGCCTCGGTCGTGTTGTCCGAGGGTGAGCCAGTACCTGCCGCGCTCATCCAGGTTGGTCCTCGGGTAGGCGTGAGCAAGGCCCACGACTGGCAACACCGGTTCTACCTCGCCGGTGATCCGACGGTCTCGGCGTACCGACTGAGCCCGCGAGCCAGACCGGCCACCGGGGCCTGACGCGCTGTGCGCCTTGCGAGCAGCGAGACGGCCGGACGGGGTGGACAGGTCGAGCACTCCCTGTGCCTGTGCGGCGGCCAACGTGACGCCGGTCGCCTCGGCCAGGTCCACCGGGGTAGGGCCGAGTCTGGCGTAGATGATCGCTCGCCCTGCCTGTGCCCTGCTTGTCGTCGCTTGCGGAGCCCTGTGGCACTGCATGAACCTGGTATGCGGACCGGAGGGCCGGGCGAGCGGGATCCTGCACCGGGCCGGCGAGATCGTGGAGGGCCTTGAGCTCGCCCCGCCCGCAAGCGGCGGATCTCGGCCCGCACCGACAAGGAACTGGCCAAAGGCCCGGCCCGCCTCGCCACGGCCCTGGGAGTGGACCGGACCATGGACGGCGCCGACGCCTGCGCCGGCCCCGACAGTCCCTTCGCCGTCCGGTACGGGACTCCTGTCGGCCCCGACCAGGTACGCAGCGGTCCGCGCACCGGTGTCGCCGGGGAGGGGGGCGTCCACCCGTGGCGCTTCTGGTTCGCGGACGACCCCACGGTGAGCCCGTACCGCGCCCACACTTCCCGTCGGCGTTGCACTTGACGCGGCCCTGAGGACTCCGTAACGTGGCCCGAGCCGCTTGAACCGGGTACGGCGATCAGCCTGCAGCCGGAAGCGGCCAACCCACTACCTCACCACCCCAACGGGATCGATTCCGACGTGCCCGCACGCCTGAATTGCATCTGCGCCACTCAGTTATGAGTTGGCAGGGGAATCGGTTAACGTAGTGAATGTCGAAAGGCCACGAGGGAAAACCTGTGGCCGGCAGACAGCCGAAAGGCGAAACCTGCCGACTGGGAATCAGGCCCGAAAGGATCTGATAGAGTCGGAATCGCCGGAAAGGGAAACGCGGAAGCGGGAACCTGGAAAGCACCGAGGAAATCGGATCGGAAAGATCTGATAGAGTCGGAAACGCAAGACCGAAGGGAAGCGCCCGGAGGAAAGCCTGAGAGAGTCTCTCGGGT
>NZ_JAVRHI010000546.1:0-13876 GCF_034105845.1 Streptomyces sp. CRN 30
GCCGCCCCGCCGCGGAAGGGGCGGCCACCGCCCCGGCCGTCCCCGCGGACGTCGAGGAGCGCCGCCGCCGCGAACTGGCCCTGCTCGCCTGGCCCGAGGCGGCCGGCACCACCCCGGAGCAGCGCGAGGCCCTCGAACTGGCCGTACGCCACCACCTGGCCGCCCACGAGGTCGCCGCCGTCCTCGGCATGGAACCGGCCGCCGCGCGGGACCTGCTCGCCTCCGCCGCCTGCGAGGTGGAGCGCACGCGCGCGGCGCTCGCCGTCGTCGAGTACGGCACCTGCCCGGGTGTCGCCCGCTTCGGCGGCGACGACCAGCTGGTACTGAGCGCGGTCCTGCGCCGCGAACTGATCCGCCACGTCGACGACTGCCCGCGCTGCCGCCGCACCGCAGAGCGGGCCGTCCCGGGCCGCTGGCCCGGCACCAGCGTCACCCCCGCCGCGCTGCCGGTCCTGGCGGCCCCCCGCGCGACGCTGCACGGCGCCGTGGCGCACCTCCCGCGCGCGCGGAGCGCCGCTCCCCGGTTCGACCGGCGCGGTTTCCCGATGGACCCCAAGGACCGCGCCGCCCGCCGTGACCGCCTGCGCGCGCGTGCCGTCACCACGACCGTCGTCGCCACCGTCATCGCCGCTCCCGTGCTCGCCCTGTGGGCGGCCTACCGGGGCGCCCCGGCGGACGGGGCCGGAGACGGCCGCGCGGCCAGCGCCGGCGAGACCCACACCGACGGCGCCGCGGACGGCGGCTACGGGAACACCGGCACCGCCTCCGGCACCTCACCCGCCCCGGCCGGCGAGGCCGACGTCTCCGTCGAGATCCTCGGCGACGGCCGCGTGGGCACCGGCGAGATGCGGGTGACGGCCGCCCGGGACCACGGCACCACGGTCGTCACCCTGACCGTCACCGGGGACACCCCCGTCGACTGGTCCGCGTCGACCGGCGCCGCCTGGCTCTACCTCAGCCGCTCCTCGGGCACGCTCGTCCCCGGCACGAAGACGACGTTCAAGGTGTACGTCGACCACCTGCGCGAGCCGTCCGGCCACTGGCACGCGCGCGTGGCGGTCGGGCCCGTCGGCGCCGTCGTCTCCATCGAGGGCCACGGCACCGCGCCCGGCTCCTCCGGGCCCGGTCCCCGTCCCGGCACCCCGAGCGCTCCGGACACCCCGTACCCGTCCGACCCGACGCCCACGACCCCGGTGCCCTCGACGACACCGCCGAGCGCGACGCCCACGCCGACGCCGCCCGACCCCACGCCCGAGCAGCCCTCCCCGACCGGTACGGGCGAGGGGCCGTCCCCGGCCGAGGACGGCGGCGGCCCGAGCCCGGCGACCCCCTAGGGGCTACGGGTGGCTACTGGTGCTGGCCGACCGGATCGGCCGGGTGCGGGGCCAGCAGCGGCAGCCGGGACGCCAGCCGCTCCTCGCACAGCTCGGCCAGCCGGTCGTACCCGGCCTTGCCCATCAGCTCCGTCAGCTCCGGCCGGTACGACACGTACACCGGGTCGCCCGCGCCGTGCGCCGAGGTGGCCGACGTGCACCACCAGTGCAGGTCGTGACCGCCCGGACCCCAGCCCCGGCGGTCGTACTCGCCGATGGACACCTGGAGCACGCGCGTGTCGTCGGGCCGGTCGATCCACTCGTAGGTCCGTCGCACCGGCAGCTGCCAGCACACGTCCGGCTTGGTCTCCAGCGGCTCACGGCCCTCCCGGAGCGCCAGGATGTGCAGCGAGCAGCCCGCGCCCCCGGCGAAACCGGGGCGGTTCTGGAAGATGCACGACCCCTGGAAGGGACGGGTCTGCCGGGAACCCTCCTCGTCCTCGGAGACCCAGCCGTTCGCCGTGCCCTCGGCGTGGTGCTGCCAGATGTCCGGCGTCAGCCGCGCCACGTGACCGGCGACCCGGGCCTCGTCGTCCTCGTCGGAGAAGTGGGCACCCAGGGAGCAGCACCCGTCGTCCGCGCGGCCGGCCTGGATGCCCTGGCACCCGCTGCCGAAGACGCAGTTCCAGCGAGAGGTCAGCCATGTCAGATCGCAGCGGAAGACCTGCTCGTCGTCCGCCGGATCAGGAAACTCCACCCACGCGCGCGCGAAGTCGAGCCCCTTCTCGTCCCCGGCCGGGACAGACCCGGCCGTCTCGACCTTCTTGTTCCGCTTGTCCTTCTTGGACGACTTCACGTCCTTCGCCTGCTTCGTCTTTGGCACCCGTCCAGGGTAAGTCGCCCACCCCCGGTCCCCGCACCACCGACGGCCGTCCTGGCAGTAGCGTTCCGTACATGAGACTCGGTGTCCTCGATGTGGGTTCGAACACGGTGCATCTGCTGGTGGTGGACGCGCACCCCGGCGCACGCCCGCTGCCGGCGTACTCGTACAAGGTCGAACTGCGTCTCGCCCAACTCCTCGAAACGGACGGTGCGATCGGCGCCGCCGGGGTCGACCGGCTCATAGCCGTCGTCAAGGAGGCGCTCCAGGCCGCCGAGGACAAGGGCGTCGAAGACCTGCTGCCGTTCGCGACCTCCGCGGTGCGGGAGGCGGACAACGCCGACGAGGTCCTCGCGCGCGTGCGGACCGAGACGGGCGTCGAGCTGGCCGTCCTCACCGGCGCGGAGGAGGCCCGGCTCACCTTCCTCGCCGCCCGCCGCTGGTTCGGCTGGTCCGCGGGCAAGCTGCTCGTCCTCGACATCGGCGGCGGCTCCCTGGAGATCGCGTACGGCATGGACGAGGAACCCGACGCGGCCGTCTCCCTGCCGCTCGGCGCGGGCCGCCTGACCGCCGGCCGGCTGCCCGGCGATCCGCCCGACCCCGACGACGTACGCGCGCTGCGCCGGGACGTACGGGCCGAGATCGCCCGCACGGTCGGGGAGTTCACCCGCCTCGGCGCCCCCGACCACGTCGTCGCCACCTCCAAGACGTTCAAGCAGCTGGCCCGTCTCACCGGCGCCGCCCGCTCCGCCGACGGCCTCTACGTCCAGCGGGAGCTGAAGCGCACCTCGCTGGAGGACTGGGTGCCGCGGCTGGCCGGCATGACCACCGCCGAGCGCTCCGAACTGCCCGGCGTCTCGGAGAGCCGCGCGGGCCAGCTCGTCGCCGGCGCCCTGGTCGCCGAGGCCGCGATGGACCTCTTCGGCGTCGAGTCCCTGGAGATCTGCCCCTGGGCCCTCAGGGAGGGCGTGATCCTCCGCAGACTGGATCACATGGGCCAGGACTGAAAGCCATGCGCCCCGAAGGGGCGCGGGGAACTGCGCGATCGACCACAACGCACCCGCGCCCGCACTATGGCGATCACCACAACGGCGATCAGGCGGCCGGACCCACCCACCGCACCCCGTAACCTGAACGACATGGCGGAGCCCCTACGCATCCCGGATGCGAAGGTCGCCCTGTCGACGGCCTCCGTCTACCCGGAGTCGACGGCGACGGCCTTCGAGATCGCCGCGCGCCTCGGATACGACGGCGTCGAGGTCATGGTCTGGACCGACCCGGTCAGCCAGGACATCGAGGCGCTGCGCAGACTCAGCGACTACCACCAGGTGCCGATCCTGGCCGTCCACGCACCCTGCCTGCTCATCACGCAGCGCGTGTGGTCCACCGACCCCTGGGTCAAACTCCAGCGCGCCCGCGCGGCGGCCGAGAAGCTCGGCGCGAGCACGGTCGTCGTCCACCCCCCGTTCCGCTGGCAGCGGCAGTACGCGCGCGACTTCGTCAGCGGCATCTGGCGGATGGCCGACGAGACCGACGTGCGGTTCGCCGTCGAGAACATGTACCCCTGGCGCTACCGGGACCGCGAGATGCTCGCCTACGCCCCCGACTGGGACGTCACCAAGGACGACTACCGGCACTTCACGATCGACCTCAGTCACACGGCGACCGCCCGTACCGACGCCCTGCAGATGATCGACCGCATGGGCGACCGGCTCGGCCACGTCCACCTCGCGGACGGACGCGGCTCGGCCAAGGACGAGCACCTCGTCCCCGGCCGCGGCACCCAGCCCTGCGCCGAGACGCTGGAGCGCCTCGCGCTGACCGGCTTCGACGGGCACGTCGTGATCGAGGTCAACACCCGCCGCGCGATGTCCGGCGCCGAACGCGAGGCGGACCTGGCGGAGGCCCTGGCCTTCACCCGCCTCCACCTGGCCTCACCGGCCTCACCGTCCTCACCGACGACGGAAACCCCCCGACGGTGAGCGACGCCACCGGCGACGGGAACCCTTCGACGGCAAGCGACGCCACCGGCGGGGGCGGAGTCCCGGCCCGCCGCCGCGGCCGCCCCCCGCGCTCCGAGTCCTCCGGCACCCGCGACCGCATCCTGACCGCCGCCCGCGCGGAGTTCTCCGAACGCGGCTACGAGAAGACCTCCGTACGCTCCATCGCCAGGTCGGCACGGGTCGACCCGGCCCTCGTGCACCACTACTTCGGCACCAAGGAACAGGTCTTCGCCGCCGCCGTGGAGGTCGCCTTCGCCCCGGCCCTGCGCGCCCCCGACACCGTCGCCGAAGGCCCCCCGGACGCCATGGGCGAGCGCCTGACCCGCTACGCCCTCGGCGTCTGGGAGGACCCCGCCACCCGCGAGCCCCTGCTGGCCATCGTCCGCTCGGCGGTGACCAACGACACCGCCGCCGCCGTCTTCCGCAGCCTGCTCGCCGGACAGCTGCTGCGCCGCATGGCCGCCCACCTCGACCTGCCGGACGCGGAGCTGCGCGCAGAACTGGCCGCCGCCCAGCTGGTCGGCGTCGCCCTGCTCCGCCACGTCATCCGGCTCGAACCGCTGGCCTCGGCCGACATCGAGCAGGTGGTCGCCCGGCTGGCACCGGTGGTCCAGAGCCACCTCACCCGCCCCTGAACAGCACTGAACAGGACTGATCAGGACACGGCACGAGACGGACGTCCCGCAATTCGGACACCCCGTCCCGGTCACTGGAAGAGCGGCGTACGCTCGATGACACTCAAGACTTCCCGAAGGAGCGAGCAGCGATGCCCGAGCTGAGGTCCCGCACAGTCACCCACGGCCGCAACATGGCGGGCGCCCGCGCCCTTATGCGCGCCTCCGGTGTACCCGGTGCGGACATCGGCCGGAAGCCGATCATCGCGATCGCCAACAGCTTCACCGAGTTCGTGCCCGGCCACACCCACCTGGCCCCCGTCGGCCGGATCGTCAGCGAGGCGGTCACGGCGGCCGGCGGCATCCCGCGCGAGTTCAACACGATCGCCGTCGACGACGGCATCGCCATGGGCCACGGCGGCATGCTCTACTCCCTGCCCTCCCGCGACCTGATCGCGGACAGCGTGGAGTACATGGTCGAGGCGCACTGCGCCGACGCCCTGGTCTGCATCTCCAACTGCGACAAGATCACCCCCGGCATGCTGATGGCGGCGCTCCGCCTGAACATCCCGACGGTCTTCGTCTCCGGCGGCCCCATGGAGTCCGGCCGCGCGACCCTCGTCGACGGCACGGTCCGCACGCTCGACCTGGTCGACGCGATCTCCGACGCCGTGAACGACAAGATCTCCGACGAGGACATCCTCCGTATCGAGGAGAACGCCTGCCCGACCTGCGGCAGCTGTTCAGGCATGTTCACCGCCAACTCGATGAACTGCCTGACCGAGGCGATCGGCCTCTCCCTGCCGGGCAACGGCTCGGTGCTCGCCACCCACACCGCCCGCCGCGCGCTGTACGAGAACGCGGCGCGCACGGTCATGGACATCACCCGGCGCCACTACGAGCAGGACGACGAGACGGTCCTGCCGCGCAACGTCGCCACGATCGCCGCCTTCGAGAACGCCATGGCGCTGGACATCGCCATGGGCGGCTCCACCAACACGATCCTGCACCTGCTGGCCGCCGCCCAGGAGGCCGGCGTCCCGTTCGGCCTCGGGGAGATCGACGCCGTCTCGCGCCGCGTCCCCTGCCTCGCCAAGGTCGCGCCGAACGTGGCGAAGGACCGTACGTACTACATGGAGGACGTGCACCGCGCGGGCGGCATCCCCGCCCTCCTCGGCGAGCTGCACCGGGCCGGTCTGCTCAACGAGGACGTGCACAGCGTCCACAGCCCCTCCCTCGCCGACTGGCTGAAGACGTGGGACGTCCGCGGCGGCTCCCCGTCCCCCGAGGCGGTCGAGCTGTGGCACGCGGCCCCCGGCTGCGTCCGCTCCGCCGAGGCGTTCTCCCAGTCCGAGCGCTGGGAGACCCTCGACACCGACGCCGAGAACGGCTGCATCCGCTCGCTGGAGCACGCGTACTCCAAGGACGGCGGCCTGGCGGTCCTCAAGGGCAACCTCGCCGTGGACGGCTGCGTCGTGAAGACGGCCGGCGTCGACGAGTCCATCTGGACCTTCGAGGGCCCGGCGGTCGTCTGCGAGTCGCAGGAAGAGGCCGTCGAGAAGATCCTGAAGAAACAGATCACCCACGGCGACGTCGTGGTGATCCGCTACGAGGGCCCCAAGGGCGGCCCCGGCATGCAGGAGATGCTCTACCCGACCTCCTTCCTCAAGGGCCGCGGCCTCGGCAAGAGCTGCGCCCTTGTCACCGACGGCCGCTTCTCCGGCGGCACCTCGGGCCTGTCCATCGGCCACGCCTCCCCGGAGGCGGCCTCCGGCGGCACCATCGCCCTCGTCGAGGACGGCGACCGCATCCGCATCGACATCCCCGGCCGCTCCATCGAGCTGCTGGTCGACGACGCCGAGCTGGCCCGCCGCGAGCAGGCGCTGAACGGCGCGTACGCCCCGAAGGACCGCGACCGCAAGGTCTCCGTGGCGCTCAAGGCGTACGCGGCTATGGCGACCAGCGCGGACAAGGGCGCGGTGCGGGACGTCAGCAAACTCGGCTGACCCCGCTCCCCGGCGACCCGGCCGCTACCAGCCGCCCGGGTCGCCCCCGTCCACCGCGAACACCGTCCCGTCGGGCGCCGACGCGTAGACCCGGCCCCCGGCGGCCACGGGGGAGGGCAGCGTCGCCGCCACCCGGTCGGAGTCGGCCCCGAGCCGCGGGTCCGTCTGCCCGAGGAGCTTCCCCGTACGGGCGTCCACGCCCAGCAGACGCCCGTCGGGCGCGGTGACGTACACGTGCCGCGCGTCGGCGACCGGCGCCGACCCGCGGCTGACGCCCGTCTCCAGGCTCCACCGCTGCTTCCCCGCCTCCAGATCCACGGCGGTCAGCGTGCCGCCCGCGCCCATCAGGTACACCGTGTCCCCGCGCACGCTGCCGTGCGCCTGCGCCACCGGCGCGGACAGCGCCACCCGGCTCGGCTCCCCGCCCCCCGGCGTGTACCGGACGACGGCGCGCGCCTCCCCGTAGACCGGGTCGGTCTCCAGGAAGACGACCGAACCGTCCGCCGCGCCCACCGGTTCCAGCGCCCCCGCCGGCTCCGCGTGCCAGCGCACGTCGCCCGTCGCGGGGTCCACGGCGGTGACCTCGGTGCCGGTCCCGTCGTCGGCCACGGTCGTCGCGTACGCCGGTCCCGCCCCGGCGAACGAGGAGAAGTGCGGCACCGCCTGCCCCGGCACCCGCCGTGTCCACAGCACGGCACCGGTGGCCCCGTCCACGCCGGTGACCTCGCCGTCCGCGCCGGTGACCAGCAGGGTGCCGCCGACCGCCCGCAGCCCGCGGTACCCGGCCAGCTCCCGCCGCCAGGACGGTTCGCCCGTCGCCGGGTCGAGCCCCTCCAGCGTGTCGCCCTCGTTGAGCGCGGGCTGGACGAGACCGCCGGAGACGACCGGCGGCCCGCTCCTGGAGGCGTCCGCGACGGAGCGCTCCCACAGCCGTGAGCCGTCGTCGGCGTCGAGGGCGAAGACCGTCCCCGGCCGCGCGCACAGCAGCCGCCCCGCCCCGTACGAGCACTCGGCGCTGCCCGCCGCCCCGGCCGCCGCCCACCCGGTGAACGCGGCCGGAGCGCTCCGCGCGTCCCCGGACGGCGCCCGATCGGAACCGTCCGCCCCGCCGAGCAGCAGTACGGGTACGAGCGTCCCGGCGACGGCGAGACAGACCCCGGCCGCCAGCAGGACGGACCGGCGACGCAGCCCCGAGAGCCGCCGCGGGAGCGCCCCGGACGGCTCCGACGGCTCCGACGGCCCGGCAGTCCCGTGATCAGGAACAGGAGCGGGCACACCGGCCGAAGGCCCCGCCCCCGTCCGCTGCGCCGGTATGAACGCCTGCGTGTCGTACGACGCCGCCACCGACCGCAGCCGCCGCATCAGCTCGTCCGGTGTCGGCCGCTCCTCAGGCTCCTTCGCCAGACACCGCCGCACCAGCGCGGCGAGCGGCTCCGGCACCCCGGTCAGATCGGGCTCGTCGTGCACGACCTGGTAGGCGACGACGTACGGACTGTCGGAGTCGAACGGCCCCCGTCCGGTCGCCGCGTGCACCATCACCGAGCCCAGCGCGAAGACGTCGGCCGCCGGGCCCACGTCCCGGGGCCGGCGGAACTGCTCGGGCGCCATGAACGGCGGCGTCCCGATCAGCTTCCCGGTCTCCGTACGGAGTTCGCTGTCGGCCGGCCGCGATATCCCGAAGTCGATGACCTTCGGCCCGTCCTCGGCGAGCAGCACGTTGCTCGGCTTCAGGTCCCGGTGCACGACCCCGACCCGGTGGATGTCGCGCAGCGCCTCCGCCAGCCCCGCCATCACCCGGCGCAGCCGCGCCGCGTCCAGCGGACCGTTCCGCTTCACCTGCTCGGCGAGGGTCGGCGCGTCGATGAACAGCGTCGCCATCCACGGCCGTCCGGCGTCCGGGTCGGCGTCGACGACCGGTGCGGTGAACGCGCCGCTCACCCGCCGGGCCGCCGCCACCTCCTGCCGGAACCGGCCCCTGAACTCCGGGTCCCTGGCGAACTCCGCGTGCACGACCTTCACCGCGAGCCGCATCCCCGAGGTGCTCCGCGCCAGGTGGACGACGCCCATGCCGCCCGACCCGAGACAGGACTCCAGGCGATAGTGACCGGCGTACTCCGGAAGCTCCGCTTCCGGACCCGTTCCGGTGCTCCGCTGCGGCGCCATGGGACCCCCCGTACTGTTCGTCCGCGAGCGCGACGCACGGAGCCTAGTCGAAGACTCGTACGACACAGAGGCGGCTTGCTAGCCTCCCGCACACCACACGCATCAGAGGAACAACGGGGGGAGTTCTCATGTCGGTCGAACAGGTCGTGGAGGCGACAGGCGGCGACGAGGGGGAGGCCGTCGCCACGGCGGCGGCCCTGACGTACTACGCGGTGGCGCCCGGCGTCCGCCTCAACGTCCGCAGCGGCCCCGGTACCGGCTACGCGCTCGTCCGGGTCCTGCTCGAGGGCGCCAAGGTCCCGATCTTCTGCCAGTCACCGGGCACGAGAGTCACCGGCACCTACGGCACCTCGGCCATCTGGGACAACATCGACAGCGGCGAGTACGTCTCGGACGCCTACGTCCGCACCGGCAGCGACGGCTACATCCGTCCGCGCTGTTCCTGATCCACGCTGAACCACGCTGAACCACGCTGATCCACCCGGAACCACCCGGAGCCCGCGGTGACCCCGGCGGCCATAATCGACGCGTGAGCGCAGAGAACGGCACGAACGGCAACCCGGAGACCACCGCGGGCTCCCCGCCCCCGACCGGCCCCCGCCCGGAGCCCATCCGGTTCTTCGGCACGACGTGGGTGCACCACGACGGCGGCTACACCGCCCGCCGCCTCGGCCTCGCCGTGGGCGCGCTCGTCGCGGCGGCCGCCGCCTGCCTCGTCCTGCGCGTCGCCTACCAGGGCCTCCAGATCGCCGACATCGGCAGCTTCGTCACCGTCCTGGTGATCGTCATGTTCGCGGTGTGCAGCGCGCTGGCCTTCGGCCACACCTGGGGCGCCTTCAGCCGCCGGCCCGACCCCGACCGCCAGGCGTCCCTGCGCGGCCTGCTCGCCATCGGCTTCGTCGGCTCCCTCCTCGCCTACGCCCTGCGCTGCCTCACGGAGGCCCCCGGCGAGAAGCTCCACCGCGCGGAGTACGAAACGGCCCGCGCCCAGTACGAGAAGCGCACGACCCGCCGCTCGGGCAACCCGAAGAAGCGCCGGAGGGGCTAGACCGCACACCGGTACGTACGGCACCGGCAGTCCCGTACCTCTCCACCTCGCGACCTCTCCACCTCGCGACCTCCCCACCGCCCCACGCCCACGGCCACCATGGCCGTATGACCACACACCGGCAGGTCCACGCCGCCCGCGCCGCCTCCTTCAACGCCGCCGCTGCCCAGTACGCCGCGAACCGCCCGGCCTACCCGCCCGCCCTCTTCGACACCATCGAAGAACTCACCGGCCGCCCGCTCGCCGGGGCCCGCGTAGCCGACATCGGCGCCGGTACCGGCATCGCCACCACCCTTCTGCGCGAGCGCGGCGCCGACGTCATAGCCGTCGAACCCGGCGCGGGCATGGCCGCCCAGTTCCGCCGTACCCTGCCCGACGTGCCACTCGTGCGCGGCACCGGCGACGCCCTCCCGCTCGCCGACTCCTGCGCCGACCTGCTCACCTACGCCCAGGCGTGGCACTGGACCGACCCCGCGCGCGCCGTGCCGGAGGCGCTGCGTGTCCTGCGGCCCGGCGGCGCGCTCGCCCTCTGGTGGAACACCGCTGCCGTCGACGTGCCGTGGATCGCCGCCGCCGCCGAACGCCTCCGCCGCCACTTCGCCCTCGACGTCGCCGCCGAACAGCGCGGCGCCGGCGCCCGGCTGTCCGACCCCGCGGGCCGCCTCGTCCCGGTCCGCCGCGTCGTCCGCTGGAGCCGCCGCGTCCCGGTCGACACCCACCTGGCCAACCTCGGCAGCCACTCCGTCCTCCTCGTCCGGGACGAGCAGGAGAGCGCCGCCTTCCTCACCGAGGAGCGCACCCACCTCATGACCGCCTTCCCCGACGGCATCGTCGAGGAGGTCTACGACGTGATCCTGCTGCTCGCGACGGCACCGCCGGCCTGACGGCCCCGTCCACCGCCTGACGGCCCCCGTCCGGCGACCGGCGGCCCCTTGACGCCTTGTCGCGCCCGGAGCAGTATTCATCACATGGTGAATTACTCGTCGCAGCAGCCTGCCGTCCGTGCCGAGCACCTCACCGTCCGCCGGGGCCCGCGCACCGTCCTGCGCGACCTCGGCTTCACCGTCCCGCCCGGCCGCGTCACCGGCCTCCTCGGCCCCTCCGGCTGCGGCAAGTCGACCCTGATGCGCGCCGTCGTCGGCACCCAGGCCAAGGTCACCGGCACCCTCGACGTCCTCGGCACCCCCGCCGGCCACCCCTCCCTGCGCGCCCGGATCGGCTACGTCACCCAGGCCCCGTCCGTCTTCGACGACCTCACCGTCCGCCAGAACCTCGACTACTTCGCCGCGGTCCTCGCACCCGGCCGCCCCGGGTCCGCCTCCGCCGCCGACCGCCGCCACGACGTCGACCGGGCCCTCGCCGACGTCGACCTCACCGGCCACGCGGACGCCCTGGCCGGCCATCTCTCCGGCGGCCAGCGCAGCCGCGTCTCCCTGGCCGTCGCCCTCCTCGGCACCCCCGAACTCCTGGTCCTCGACGAACCGACGGTCGGCCTGGACCCCGTACTCCGCCGGGACCTCTGGCACCTCTTCCACACCCTCGCCACCGACCGCGGCACCACCCTCCTCGTCTCCTCCCACGTCATGGACGAGGCCGAGCGCTGCCACGACCTCCTTCTCATGCGCGAGGGCCGCATCCTCGCCGCCGACACGCCCGAAGCCCTGCGCACCCGCACGCACTCCGACACGGTCGAAGCGGCCTTCCTCCACCTCGTGGACGAGGCGGCCGCCGCGACCCGCACCGAGGAGAAGGCCCGATGACGCCCCCGCCCCCGCCCCGGGCCCTGAGCGCCGCCCGCACCGCCGCCACCGCCGCCCGTGTCCTGCGCCAGCTCGGCCACGACCCGCGCACCATCGCGCTGCTGCTCCTGGTCCCCTGCCTGATGCTGTTCCTGCTGCGGTACGTCTTCGACGCCGACCCCGGCACCTTCGACACCATCGGCGCCTCGCTCCTCGGCATCTTCCCGCTGATCACGATGTTCCTGGTGACGTCCATCGCCACCCTGCGCGAACGCACCTCGGGCACCCTCGAACGCCTCCTCGCCATGCCGCTCGGCAAGGGCGACCTGATCGCCGGCTACGCCCTCGCCTTCGGCGCCCTCGCGATCGTCCAGTCCGCCCTGGCGACGGGACTGGCGCTCTGGTTCCTCGGCCTGGACGTCACCGGCAGCCCCTGGCTGCTGCTCCTCGTCGCCCTGCTCGACGCCCTGCTGGGCACGGCCCTCGGCCTCTTCGTGTCGGCGTTCGCGGCGTCCGAGTTCCAGGCCGTCCAGTTCATGCCCGCGGTGATCTTCCCGCAGCTCCTGCTCTGCGGCCTCTTCACCCCGCGCGACCAGATGCACCCCGCCCTGGAGGCGATATCCGACGTCCTGCCCATGTCCTACGCCGTCGACGGCATGAACGAGGTGCTCCGGCACACCGACCTGACCACCGCCTTCGTACGGGACGTGTCGATCGTCGCGGGCTGCGCGCTCCTCGTCCTCTGCCTGGGCGCCGCCACCCTCCGCCGCCGCACGCGGTAGGCGTGTCCCGCCCACCGGACAGCGGCCCCCGCGCCGACCCACCGGTGCGACGATTGACGCCGGACGACGTACACCCCGGAGGTCACCCGCAGCCATGACCCAGAAAGTCGCAGTCCTCGGCACCGGCAAGATCGGCGAAGCCCTGCTCAGTGGAGTGATCCGGGCCGGCTGGGCCCCCGCCGACCTCCTGGTCACCACCCGCCGCCCCGAGCGCGCCGAAGAACTCCGTTCCCGGTACGGGGTCACCCCGGTCACCAACACGGAGGCCGCCAAGACCGCCGACACCCTGATCCTCACGGTCAAGCCGCAGGACATGGGCACGCTCCTCGACGAGCTCGCGCCGCACGTCCCCGCCGACCGCCTGGTCATCAGCGGCGCCGCCGGCATCCCGACCTCGTTCTTCGAGGAGCGCCTCGCCGCCGGCACCCCGGTCGTCCGCGTCATGACGAACACGCCCGCCCTCGTGGACGAGGCGATGTCCGTCATCTCCGCGGGCACCCACGCCACCGCCGGTCACCTCGCCCATGCCGAGGAAATCTTCGGAGCCGTCGGCAAGACCCTCCGGGTCCCCGAGAACCAGCAGGACGCCTGCACCGCCCTCTCCGGCTCAGGCCCGGCCTACTTCTTCTACCTGGTCGAGGCCATGACCGACGCCGGCATCCTCCTGGGCCTGCCCCGCGACAAGGCCCACGACCTGATCGTGCAGTCCGCGATCGGCGCCGCGACGATGCTCCGCGACAGCGGCGAGCACCCGGTCCGCCTCCGCGAGAACGTCACCTCGCCCGCCGGCACGACCATCAACGCCATCCGCGAGCTGGAGAACCACGGCGTACGGGCCGCCCTCATCGCTGCCCTCGAAGCGGCCCGCGACCGCAGCCGCGAGCTGGCCGGCGGCACCGTTTGACATGCCTGCCCGGCATCCGTAAGGTTCTCCGAGCTGTCCGACGTGAGCGCCGACTCCGGTCGGTCCCCGGACAGCCATCCCGTACGTACGAGCATTGATGCCATTGGCATGCGTATGCGCGGAATGAGGAATCCCTGTTCGTGAGAGCGAACCCCCCGATTAGGTCGGGGGCCGGGAATCCGCTAAAGTTCCACTCGTCGGAACGGCCCAACAGCCGCAAAGACAAAGCCCGCTGACTGGGAATCAGGCCCGAAAGGATCTGATAGAGTAGGAACCGCCGGAAAGGGAAACGCGAAAGCGAGAACCTGGAAAGCACCGAGGAAATCGGATCGGAAAGATCTGATAGAGTCGGAAACGCAAGACAGCAAGACAAGCAGGACCGAAGGGAAGCGCCCGGAGGAAAGCCTGAGAGAGTCTCTCGGGT